>CALUPA010000038.1 GCA_944322395.1 uncultured Phocaeicola sp. | reverse complement strand
AGACGGCTGTCCTGCAACTTGTCATTGTGGCTGTTCTGGAAGTTTCCGTTTACATCAATCGTACCTTTACCATTATCGGAAAGAGCACCGTTGTAGCCCACGCTCAACTCATTATCCTCGTTTATCTGATAACCGTACTCAGCATAGATGTTATGTTTCCAGCCCTTTGTATTGATTTTCTGTGTATGCGTGATGTCATATACCTTTCCGTTATACGTATGTTTGGATGCCAAATCCATCACAGTCATTATATGCGAATAGCCAGGATTATAAGATACATTCAGCGATGACTTGCCCTTCGTCATCAGGAAGTTTACATTGCCGCTGTAACTGCTGAAATACTGGTTGCTGTAGCTGGCCGACAGTTCACTCTGGATGGTATTGTCGTCTGCCCTTGCCGTTACAATATTAATGGCAGCCCCGCGCACATGATATTCGGGAGGTGTATTATACATCACCTCGGCTGTCTGTACCTGCGAAGCGGAAGTATTCTTCAGCATCTCAATCAGCTGTTCCTGTGTCAGTGTACTTGCTTTTCCATTCAGGATAACCGTTACATCCTTTGCACCCACAAGCGAGAGCTTGCCGTTCCTGTCCTGCACACCCGGCAGCTTACAGATAGCCTCGTAAGCATTGTTTACGATATGCTTTTCAGAGATTGCCGAAATGTCATAATTCAGCTTTCCCTGTTCAACGGTAGCAAACGGGCGTTCTTCCTCGATAACCACTTCTTCCAGATTGTAGTCCTTTACTTCCAAAGTAATAATACCGGCATCACGTGTCTGTCTCTTAATCTGCCTGGTCTGATAAAGCAGATGCTGGACGATAAGCTGATAATTCTCCGGTTCAGGTTCAAGTACAAATGTACCGTCGGATGTAGATATGGCTGCACCCAAATAGGTTGAATCCGGCAGCTGCATAACGATGGTAGCACCTTCTACCGGCTGACTGCTGGCATCTACTACTTTTCCTGTTGTCTGACTGAAAGCAGATAAAGAAAATCCTGCACAAATCAAAGTGCATATTACAATTCTTTTACTATTCATTATTAGAAGATATAATAGTGGTACTAATATTATTTTAATTCCTTCAGCTTCTTCTTCAATAAAGTATTATGGAGCTGGTTTGCCAAAATCTCGCCATTACTATTAATCAGAATACCATGCGGTATTCCGGAGAAAGGGAAATTCTCTTTCACCTTTTCCCCTTCCGTTGTGTCGATAAGGGAAGTAAACTTAATCTGATGTTTCTTCATGGCCGACTGAAAGTCTTCCATGTTCCTGTCTATCGAAATCAGGAGAACATTCAATCCTTTATCCTTATACTGGCTGTACGTCTTTTCAAGCTCCGGAAATTCTGCAATACAGGGAGCACAGCCTGAGGACCATAAGTCTATATACAGATATCCGTCTTTAGGGATAAACGAAGAAAGTTTTCTTTTTACTCCACTGGCATCAGGAAATTCCATGTCCTTAATCTTTGTGCCAATCTTGGCAGCCAGTTCCTTCTGTTTCCTGTCCATATCCAGACGAAGCTCATAATACCATTGTACTTTTTTATTAGCTTTTACTTCTTCTGGCAGAGTTGGATAAGTTTCAAAGAAGTTAGGATCATACACTGAGCCGATTTCATTGATAAATGTTGTCTTGCCAACGATATTGTGTATATTGTCAAGCTGGAACCGAACTTTGTAATCTGTAAACACCTGCAGCAATGAATCGAATACAGAAGTGTCCGGATTGTCTTTTCCCTCGATACTTCTATGGTATTCCACCTCTCCCAACTTCTCTATTTTACGTGTTTCAGCGAGATAGGTGTTATACAGATCGTTCATTGGTGTACCCGAAACGTGATAAGTGGAGTCAAATGCAATATTCACTGTTCCTTTTTCAGCAAAGAACATCCCTCTTGACGGATTATGTGGATCATTGATGGAAACATAATAAGCCATATCCGGATTGGCATCAATGGTAAAATTGAAGCCACCATGAACCAAAGTATCATTTGCGACAGTGATGACCGAATCATTCTGAAGGTAATACAATTCTATTGAGGTACCATCAGCATAGTTTTTACAAACGCCGTTGATACAAAGCGTATCACTGCTATCACAACTTGAACTGATAACGCCTAAGATGAAAGCCAAATTTAAATAAACAGATCTCATATAAGTTTTTTTGTATAAAAGTTCTCAAATATACATATTTTATAAGTAGAAATTCTGTTTATTAGTTTCAGAAAATTCACCATTTTACACATCATTGGAACAGATTCAACTGACAAAAGCAAGCATTGAGTTTGTCAGCAGAGTTTATCATGACACAAATAGGGAAATGCAGAACTGAGTATGATCGAATCAAAAGAAATATCCATGACAAGCAATTTGTAAATATGGTAGGAAATAACAAGAATATAATTGTTTATTAGATAGGTTCCTTGGTCCTGGATTATTGCAAAAGAAATCAGATATGACGAACTTATTAAGTCATATCCGATTTCTACCGAAGATACGAAGGAAAGTATCCTTAGGAATATATCTACTTAATCAACCTACTCAATGAAAGTTTCAATGGAGTTGGCGATAAACTTAATCTTATGCTGTCAAACAAAATCAATCCTTAGCATTGGCATACCCCTTCTTCTTATCCACAATATCAATCTGTTTATGCTTAATTATAAAATTGATATGGTCAATATAAATCTGCTGTATAGCCGGATTTTCTCCTAAGCCTTCCATAAGGACAGACACATTATAACCTTTTTTCTCAAGAGTTTCTTTCATGTCTCCTGCAATATCATTCTTGGCATGATCACCTGCCACAAACATAAAAGGTATTAGCTGAACCTGCTTTACTTTCTTTTTTGCCTGTGCCTTAGTGATTGCATTGTCGAATGTAGGATAGCCTTCAACAGTTCCTACAGCAAAGTCAGTGTGTCCTTCCGCCTGCAACATATAATCCAGCATAGCATACTGGGCCGTAGCCGGTGTATACGTGCCGTGTCCTACCAATATTGTAAATGTTTTTTCCTGACCTTTTTCTGCCAGACAGTCTATTACCTGTTTGTAATCCTCAGGAGTATAAAGCAATGGCATACCAAGACGAATTTCCTTGAACAGCGGTTTCATCTGAGCTATATCTTTACGAAGGGACTCCATTTCTATACCGTCGATGATATTTGTCGACTGAACTACTACGTGTGTATATCCTTCTGCCTTAAGTTGTGCCAACGCCTCTACAGGATTCAATTTTCTCACACCACGTTTATTCAAAATTCTCATTATAATGCGTGAAGTATAAGCTTCACGAATTTCCATCTGCGGAAACTGCTCCTTTGCTTTCTGATTGATTGCATCAATCGTAAGGGCACGTGTATCTTCATGCGTAGTTCCGAAATGTACCATAAGCAATGCTATCTTGTCGCCACTCTCCAAATTCTGCATTATATCGTTATGTACAAAATTTCCCTCAGAATGTGCAAAAACAGGCATACACAAACCGCCCAAAGCTATACAACAAGAAACTAAAAATGATTTTACTTTCATATTTTCTACAAGTTATTGAATGATTATAATGTATATTTAATATTGATTTTCTTCACAAAGATAATATTTGAATCCGTTTTCATATAAACAGATAATACTATAGTTTGTTATAGTATGACAAAAAGTAATTATATAGAGCCCGATTTTAATTATATTCTTTAACTTTGCAGTATAGTTGTTCAATAGAGGCTTTATTTTGTATAGCCTGAAAACAGTAATATAAAAAGATAAAGCATGAAACATACCATTTGGATAATATGCCTGATAATACCATTATTATTTAGTTGTAAAACAAGAAACAATTCAAAAACAACCGAAAATAGCACTACTGACAGTACTTTTACCCACCAAAACAAGAATGTGCAAATCGTCCCACAATACGCCAAAGGATTTACTGTTACTTACACAAACAAAGGTTACTGTCTTCTCGATATCAGAGACCCTCAAAAAGAAGAAGGTGGAGAAACCTTTCATTACGCATTAAAGCCTAAAGGTGTAAAAGTTTCGGATATTCCAAAAGGTTATACAGTGATCGAAACACCCGTTAAGAGTACTATCTGTATGACTTCTCTACAACTTTCCAATTTTATCAAACTTGCTGAACTTGATGCCGTGGTAGGTATTACAAGTACACGCCATCTGTTCAATCAGGATATGCAGAAAAGACTGGATGAAGGAAAGACCCACAAGATTGGCATTGAAGGCAATTTTGACAATGAGATTATTATGGGTATAAACCCTGATGTTATACTGATATCTCCATTCAAGCGCGGCGGATATGATGCACTGACAGAGGTTGGCATACCGCTGATTCCACATCTGGGATATAAGGAAATGACTCCGCTGGGGCAGGCTGAATGGATTAAGTTCGTAGGACTGCTGATAGGTAAAGAAGAAAAAGCCAACAAAGTATTCTCAGAAATAGAAAACCGCTATTTGGAATTGACCAAACTAACATCGCAGATTAAAAAACGTCCGGTGGTATTCAGTGGCGAACTTAGAGGCGGCAACTGGTATGCCGTAGGTGGAAAGAGTTTCCTAGCCCAACTATTCAAGGATGCAGGTGCCGATTATTTTCTTAAAGATGATGTACGCTCCGGAGGGATATCTCTCGATTTCGAGACTGTTTACAGTCAGGCTGCATATGCCGACTATTGGAGAATAGTAAACAGCTATAAAGGAGACTTTTCTTATAACACACTGCAGGCTGAAGACATAAGATATGCAGACTTTCAGGCATTCAAGAAAAAACAGGTGATATACTGCAATATGAGCGAAAAACCATTCTACGAGAGTATGCCGGTAGAACCGGAAACAGTTCTGGCCGACCTGATAGCTGTTTTCCATCCACAGCTACTGCCAAACCATACTCCACGCTATTATGAACTTTTAAAATAATAACTATAATAAAGAATGAAACGTCCGGTTGCACTATACATGTTATTCATTATAATTCTGATTTTCATATTCTTTCTGTTGAACATAATTTTAGGCTCTGTGCAGATTCCTTTTAGGGATGTATGGGATATCCTGTGGGGAGATTACAATGGAAATGAAATATGGCAGAATATAATATGGAAGTCCAGAGTCCCTCAGGCATTGACAGCCTTGGTGGCAGGAGCCGGACTGTCCGTCAGCGGACTTCAGATGCAGACTGTGTTCCGTAACCCGCTGGCAGGGCCTTCCGTATTAGGTATCAGTTCGGGAGCAAGCATGGGAGTAGCATTCGTAGTATTGCTGTCCGGTAGCTTAGGAGGAGTAGCACTGAGCAAAATAGGTATTATGGGCGAAATAGCACTTACCATATCAGCTATCATCGGTTCACTGTCCATTATGGCACTTATCATATTCGTATCGCAGAAAGTAAAAGGAAACGTGACTTTGCTGATTATAGGTGTCATGATAGGCTATGTGGCAAATGCCGTAATCGGCGTTCTGAAATATTTCAGTGTAGAAGAAGACATTCGTGCATACGTCATTTGGGGATTAGGCAGTTTTGCCAGAGTTTCGGGCAATCAGATGACCCTGTTTGTTTCCATAATGCTTGTGCTGCTGCCTGTTTCTTTCCTGCTGGTAAAGACTTTAAACCTGTTGTTACTTGGCGACGCATATGCACGCAACCTTGGACTTAACATCAAAAGGGCCAGACTGCAGGTCATTACCTGTTCAGGTGTATTGGTTGCAATTGTCACAGCATATTGCGGACCAATCATATTCCTTGGACTGGCAGTTCCACATCTGTGCCGCACTATGTTCCGCACATCAGACCATCGCATCCTGATGCCGGCATCCTTACTGATGGGAGGAGCTATGGCTCTGGTATGTAACCTTATCGCACGAATGCCAGGCTTCGAAGGTGCACTTCCTGTAAATTCAGTAACAGCCCTTGTAGGAGCACCGGTTGTCATTTCAGTATTGTTCAACAAACGACGTAACGACATTAACGAATGATGGGAAATAAGCATATACATATCAATCATCTCACTATCGGATACAAGGAAAGAGGAAACAAAAAGACTGTTGCCTCCGACATAAACGCCACCATAAGGAGCGGAGAACTGACATGTCTGCTTGGAGCCAATGGTATCGGGAAATCCACACTGCTCCGCACTCTATCAGGGTTTCAGACTCCCTTGGAAGGAGAAATCATAATCAGGGAAAGACGTTTGTCAGATTATACAGACAAAGAGCTTGCCGGTATTATCGGCGTTGTATTGACTGAGAAGTGTGAACTGAGAAACATGACTGTAGAAGAGCTTGTTGGCATGGGACGAAGCCCTTACACAGGGTTCTGGGGCCGATTGAGCAAACATGATAAAGAAGTGATTGACAATTCCATAAAGCTTGTCAATATAGAACATCTGAGATACCAGATGGTACATCAGCTGAGTGACGGTGAAAGACAGAAAGCCATGATAGCAAAGGCCCTTGCACAGGAAACAGACATTATCTTCCTGGACGAACCTACTGCCTTTCTTGACTTCCCGAGCAAGGTGGAGATTATGCAATTACTGCACCGCCTGTCACATTCGGGAAACCGCACCATTTTCCTTTCAACACACGACCTGGAACTGGCACTGCAGATTGCCGATAAAGTATGGCTTATGAACCGTGAAGTTGGTGTACAAACAGGAACACCAGAGGACTTATCACTAAACGGAAGTCTCAGCCATTTCTTTCTGAGGAAAGGTATAAGATTTGATATGGAAAGTGGCCTGTTCCGTATATCAAAACAGGCAACTGTATCAACACGACTAACTGGTGAAGGTAACAGATATACTATGGCACAGAAGGCTCTTGCCAGACACGGCATAGATGCATCAAGAGAAAACAGTTCAGACTGGTATATCGAAGTGACTGATGAATATTTCAATGTGCACCATGCCAATGGAGAAACAGAACAGACATCAAGTATAGAAGATTTGCTACAGTCTGTACAAAACCTACTTGCTGCCTTGTCCCGTTAATCGACAGGAAATGTTTCCATCCTCGTCAATAAGCATTATGATGAGTTCCGTTTCGGTAAGCAATGCAGAACAATGTTTCATACATTCATTCAGGAGTGCCGGGAAAAAGAGTGATGCATCAGATTCCGACAGGCTTGTCCATAACTCTCTTGCCAATGTCATATCGGATATTACATTAAAGGTCTCCTGAGAACAGCCACATCGTTTAGCCAGTTCAATAAGGAACTGTTTGTTCATAACAACTTGCTTGCTGTATGTATTCAAGTGACCTTCTGCAAGTTTCACGGCTTTACCGAGCATTATACCCATTGTCACCTTACCTATTTTCAAATCTTCAGCTATTTTGAGAGTCTCACCTATATAGTTTCCGTAATGGACAAAGGCTTGTGGAGGTAAGTCCGGATATTCACGTTTGACGTATTTCTCGCTTTTGGCTCCGGAGTTTATAACAAGGCGCTCCGCTCCTATTGCCTGACAGACTTCTATTTCACGACGGATGGCATCAACAAACGCTTCCGACGAGAATGGTCGTACAATTCCTGAAGTACCTATAATGGAAATGCCTCCCACTATTCCAAGTTTAGGATTGAATGTCTTGAGGGCAAGTTCCTCTCCTCCGGGTACAGATATAGTAACATCAAGTCCACCACTATATAATTCTGACAATTCTCGTATAATCATCCGACGTGGAGTATTGTTTATGGCAGGCTCTCCCACCGGAAGCCCCAATCCGGGAAGAGTGACTACTCCTACACCCTTACCTTGAAGAAAATGTATTCCCGGATTTTCTGAGTAAGAAACTTTTACTTCTATGACTCTGTTGTTTGTTACATCAGGGTCATCTCCTGCATCTTTTACTACAGTAGCAGTGGCCGATGAAGCATCATTCTGACAGACAGTTTCAACCGTCAAAGACAACTCTTCTCCGTCCGGTATCAGGAAACTTACTTCAGAAAGTGATTTACCAGTAAGCAACTTTATCAGTGCAGCTTTGGATGCTGCTGTGGCACATGCCCCTGTAGTGTAACCGCTACGCAACGGATAAAAATCAGGCAACAGACGTTCCACCGCCTTACGAAGTCCGTGTACCCCCGTAACAGTAATGAAACTGTCAGGCAACGAAGGACGGCATACTGCATAAATCGGAATACCCAGACTACGGGCAGCATCTAACTTCTCAACAAAACCTCCGCTTTCTCCGCTTTCTTTGGTCAATACCGCCTGAGGCCTTAACTTCTTCATGAGTTCCACTTCTGGTTCACCTTCGTGATAATAGACCAATCGGCTCGAATCAAATCCCTGTCTGACAGCTAATGACAAAGACTCCTCTCTGTCAAGAATACGGAACCAGCACTCAGGTTTCATGGTTTCATCATCCCAGAAGTCACGCAATTTACAGATAGTCTGCACTCCCGTAAGAGCCAGAAGACGCGAGATACCGTCCTCCTTCAAACGGAGGACAGCATCATTATAGTCTTTACACCATATCACATCGTCAGTCCGTGGAGGATATTTACGTTCGAAACGGACTACACTCAGATTCAGTTTCCTGCTTACCTGTTCTACTGTTTTATGCAGCTGAACAGCAAATGGATGTGCGGCATCTACCAACAGCCGTATTCCGTTGGAACGACAGAACTCTTCCATCTTCTGTTCATCCATTCCACCGGTCACGCGCTCACCGTTGCGGCAACTCACCTGCTGCAGCTCTCCACGAGTAGAATAAAAATAAGACTTGCCGGACTCATCAAGCACTTTCACGGCAAGTCTGCCTTCTGTTGTCCCACCCAATACCAGTATCATGGTCTGAACAAATGTTTAAAGTCCGAAGCATACAAACGGGAAAGTCCCTTACGGTTGTCTATAGCATCACCTACGACAAGCAGGGTTGTAAGTGTAAGGTTATTCTCACGTACTATACGAGCCAAGTCCTTCAGTACTCCCCTGTAAATCTTTTCTTCCTTCCATGTAAGTTTATAGCACGCCGCTACAGGTGTTTCAGGCGGATATGCCTGCAAGAGTTCTCTCTGCACATCTTCTACTATAGATGCACTGAGGTATATACACATGGTACTCTGCGACTGTGCAAGCTTGTGCAACTGTTCTTTTTCCGGCATCGGAGTTCGTCCCTCTCCACGTGTAAGTATGATGCTCTGTACCTTTTCAGGTATAGTGAACTGCGAACGTAAAGCAGCTGCAGCAGCCTGGAATGAGGATATACCCGGAGTAATATGATAACTCATACCATATTCGTCGAAGAATGCCATCTGTTCCTGTATGGCACCGTATATACATGGGTCACCTGTGTGAAGACGTACCACAAACAGACCTTTGTCATAGAATTCCTTCATCAAGGCAAACTGTTCCTGAAGGTCCATATTAGCCGAGCTACGTACTACCGCACCTTCCTTGGCATAATAAGTCAGTTCGCGAGGTACAAGACTTCCCGCATACAACACCAAATCAGCCTTTTCAAGCATATGCTTTCCTCTCACGGAAATCAGTTCAGGATCTCCCGGACCGGCACCGACTATCTCTATATGTCCACCACGGACAGCATTGGCATCAAGTGTCACGGCAAAAGTAAAATTGGAATCAGGTGTAAGCTCTCCTTTCTGCTTTTCAATCAGCCACTTTCCGTGTTCACTGCTCCTGAAAGTTGCACTCTCTGCCACTCCATAAACACCTGTCACGTCGTGTACTTTTTGCGAAGGATTAGGAACCTCAATACCACTCAGTTCTTCCTGAGAGTATATGCAGACTTTAGCGTGTTTCCATTTATCATGCAATGCAGCGAGCAAAGGTTCGTCTTTCTTCAGCTCTATAGTACCTATAGTAGCCAATGATAATGGCGAAAGATGCTGTGATTTCAAGTAATCTTCAATATATTCAGGTATTCCGTCGGGCACACACTGTTTTCTGCAACCAACTCCAAGATGCAAAACCTGAGGACGATAAAACAATGCCTGTACCGGACATTCATATTCGTATGGAGTGACAGCTATCAGAAGTTCAGTTTCCTCGAAAGGAATATCATTATAATGGTAATAAACTTTTACATACGAGGGTAGTGTACGTTCCAACCATGCTGTGCCTTTATCCTTAATATCAAATAAAAGTGCTACTCTACCCTGATTTACAAAACATGCAATTGCCTTGTTAAGCTCGTCATGCGAGAAATCTGTCTGCCATCCGAACTTTGAAGCCAACAAATCCAAAGCCCAGACACCGTTACAGTCGCTCTGTGTAGTGATAACAGCCTGCGCACCGAGAATGGACGAAATCTGTTTAGCCCATTCATTAGCTCCTCCCACATGACCTGAAAGTACAGGAATAGCAAACTGACCGGTACTGTCAAGACATACCACTGCAGGGTCGTCATACTTATTTGATACGCAAGGAGCTATGCAACGGACACATATCCCCATCGCACCTATAAACAGGAACCTGTCATATTCAGTAAACGAAGCCGCCACGAAATCACTGTATGACTGTACCTTAGTGCATCCGTCCAGCTCTTTCTGTGAAAAAATGGTACAATTACCAAACTCCTTCTGCAACAACTGCGCCATTGGCAATGCTTGAGAAGATATCAATATAATAGATGTCTTTTCTTTCATTCTGCTTTCAATATTTCAATTGGATTATGGGTATCGACAACAAGCCTTATACGTTCTGTAACCCTACGTCCGATATTAGAAACTCCTTCATAAAATTGCTGCAAGCTGTCATCGCTCACAGAATTAAAAACGATAATTCCATCAGGTAGCAATACCTCGTCTATACGCTGAAGCAACTCCTGCAACCTGCCTCCATGACCGCCGATAAATACGGCATCCGGTCGTGGCAAATCAGATAAATCATGCTCCATGAAATCGCAACCTACGAAACGTATTCCTGGCACTCCCCACCTAATACTGTTCTGCCTCAACAGTTCCTCACCTTCAGGACGGCGTTCGAATGCTATCACGTCAATGTCAGGATAAGCGCTTTTAGCCTCTATCGACACAGAACCAGTACAACTACCTACATCCCACAATACTGCACGGTTCTGTAAATCAAGCATACTTAGTGTCTGAAGACGTACAGGTCTCTTGGTAATCATATTTACACGACCGTTAAGAAGATAGAATTCCGATTCATTCATTCCGAGTGGACGGCGGCGCAACTCTGTTCGCACAAGAATCATACAGTTAGGAGATGTGAATTCTGCTTTTGATGCTTCCTCTACAGTAAATTCTCTCACTCTTTCTGAAGTGGAATTACCCAGCGCCTCTCCTACATATATGCGGTAATTGTCATATCCGAATTCGTGCATACGTGCAGCAATTGTCGCAGGAGTCTTGACCTTATCTGTCAACACGCCAAGCATCTTCTCTCCGCGAATAAGTGCGGCATCAAAAGCTTTCCAAGGGCGACCAGTGAGCGATACCATCCTCATATCATGGTAAGGCAACAGCAAGCGGTGAGTCAACATCTGCAATGAATTGAATGTAGGATAAACGCGGATACTGCTGTCTGGCAATAAACGCTGCACTGTATTGGCAAAACCGAAGAACAACGGATCGCCTGAGGCAAATACCACTATCTCGCTGTGTTCTGCATACTTCTCGAAAACCTTATCCAAAGGAACGGTTATATCTATCCACAAAGCACCTTCGGGAAGAAATCTTTCCACCAGCTGATGATGACGCAAACCACCGGAAAACACTTTTCCCCTGGAAATGACATCCATCACCTTTGGAGAAAAGTATATCTCATCACTGTCGCTTATTCCTATAATATGAAATGACTGTTTACACATCACGTCCCGGTTTTAGCAATTCAGCATCATCTAAAGTCATTATGGCATTTACCAGCGTAGCAGCCAGATTACTTCCACCTTTTCGGCCTTCAACAATCAATTTTGGAACATCAGTGAAAGTCTTTACCATATACTTGCTTTCGCACACATGAACAAAGCCTACGGGAGCAGCTATAATACCACCTGGACAAGCCTTATGCTTACGCATAAGTGAGCATAGTTCCATTAAGGCTGTAGGAGCGTTTCCAAACACAAATAATGCATCAGGATGTTCTTCTACCGCCAGACGTATTCCTGCCTGAGTGCGTGTGATATTCTTTTCGGATGCCATCTGTGCCACTCTTTCATCGTTCAGATAGCATTTCACTTCAAGACCAAGCCTTTCAAGAGCACGTTTTCTGATACCTGACGCAGCCATTGTAACATCAGTTATTATTGTATGGATTTTTCCTGAGACAATAAGAGAATGTAATGTTTCCACTGCATTTTCATCAGAATACAGCAGATTCTCCATTTCAAAATCGGCTGTAGTATGAATAGCATGGAGCAAAGCCCACTTATGCCCTAGAGGAAGGTTCTGGTTTCTCAGTTCCCTAGAGATAGTAGAGAAACTGTTCATCATTATTTCCTGACCTATGCCTGCAGCATCTAGTTTCTCATTCTGATAATATCCACGTGGGGTAATCATTCTGCCGGACCACTCATACGATTGTGAGTTACCGATAAGGATTACAGTAAACATATCCACATCTTCAGGGTCAAAGTCTGCCAAAGTAGTGATTTTAACAATCTCTTCATCACGTCCAGCCTGACGGACATATCCCACAGGAGTCTTTGCATCACGTTCCTGCATAAAAATCTCTTTCAGACGGTGTAACTGCCAGTATCTGCCTTCACTCTTTGGATTGTAAACAGCAGTTACAAAATCTGCCATAGCAGCCGCATGTATACGTTTTTCAATCTTCTCCCATGGTGTAAGAAGGTCTGACAAAGAAATTACACAGAAATCATGTCCTACAGGAGCACCCAGTTTGGCTGCCGCTTTCTGGAAAGCACTAATTCCCGGCAGGACCTCAATATCCACATCACTGTTTCGTTCGCGTTTCATCTCATAGATAAGCGGTGCCATTCCGTAAATACCTGAATCACCGGAACTGATAACACACACGCACTTACCTTGTTCAGCAAACTCAAAAGCCTGACGGGCACGGTCACGCTCGCGTTTCATTCCCGTATCAACACACTCTGCTCCTTCTTTCAGATATTGGCGTACGAATTGGAAATAATAATTATATCCGACTACCACATCCGAGCACATTAAAGCCCGGACTACCGCCGGAGTGATATCCTCCGCGGAGCCCGGGCCTATGCCTGCTACTATTATTTTATTTTTATCCATTTTTACTTTGGTACTATAATCATCTAATAGTTGCAAAGTTAATGATTTTATCAGTTCTCCACTACTCTTAATACATCAAAATAATAACCTTGAGCGATATCAGCACCTTTTTCTGTAGTTCCTGTAGCTATATCATAGATATAGATGCAAGTGCTTGTCTCTGTATTGACACCGATATATGCCTTTCCGTCTACTACAACAGAGCGTTGAGAGAAACGGCCACTGCTGTAACCTACTTCCTTACCGTTGTATGTCAGTGGGGTTCTTTCACCTGTTTTCAGGTCAACAATTGAATATTTCATATAGTACGCAGCACCTTGACTATACAGAGAAGCGTTCTCTGAATATATCAGAGCCTTGCCATTACCAAGATATTGAAGTGTACATATTTTACCTTCATTATTAACAATATTATTATAAGAAGCATCAAAATCAGACTCACCCTTGTTTATACGCAACAACTGTCCTTTATCGAAATCACCTTCTTCTGTAAATGCTGCAAGATAAAGATTACCTTCCTCATCGTATGCTACACATTCCTGCATAAGCTGACCGTATGAACTACCAGCCATTTCACCTGCAAGACTATTGACAACAGGAGTACCTTCCACTTTCATATCCGACGGATTAATTACTGCAGTAAGGAAGTTTGATGTAGGTACACCTTTTCTATCAGCCTTATCTTTTCCATAATAGAAATAATAAAGTTTACCGACTTTTTGATTATAAGTAAGAATACCTGATGTGGTAAACACTACAGCGTCTTTCGGAAGAGGCAGGTCTAATGTTCCTTCAGACAGAATAGTCATATCCTCTGCATTAAGCTTTGTCCAAATGATTTTGTCTCCATCTCCATTTGCAGCCATTATAAGTAAAGTATTGTCATCCAACCATGCATGAGCATACTTTCTTTCTGTATATGTATTAGTTACAAAAGGCTGTTCCTGAACAATTTCTATTCTATTGTTTATAATCTGAAACTTAGTAAAACGGGTTTGCTTGCTTGGAACCTGATAATAATACTTTCCTTTTGATATCAACTCAATAGTATAAGGATTAAGTTCTACTCCCGAGCCTTTTATATCTATCATAGGTTGATTGACCGTAAGAGAATCTACGCTCTTAACGATTGTATTTTCGCTTCTACCCATACCGCCATGTTCTCCTACAGACATGAATATATCAAAATGTACTTTTCCTGTAAGTTCTGAACCTCCATCACCTCCGTCGCCACCATTAGGTGTTTCATTACTACATGCCATAAAAGAGAAAAGAGCAGTAGCGAACATTCCCGTTTTTAGAAATTTCATAACTGAAAATGTTTTTGTTTTCATAAGCAAAATTTTTAAAATTGATTTTTATATAGTATTTGTCTTTATTCGGAAGAATTATCAGTTCAGGAACATCCTGAACTTAAAAAAAAACGATCTTCCCGGTTTCTGCAGTTTATAATGGTCATATACCAATCTATCAAAGATATTATCACAACTTACAGATATGTTATATTTCCCGTTCTCCAAAGAATATGTCATATCGGCATTTATAACATGCTGAGCCGGAATACGTGCCTTACTTTCTATAGCTCCGTATGCCTCCCACGTCAGGAAATACCAATGTACCCACTGATAGGAAGCACCAAGGCGAAGAGTACTATTTTTGAGCAATACGTCGTAAAACGTATAGTCTGCTTCTGCAGCACCAAAAAGCCACGGACGGTTTGGTACACGGTTGAGATAAGTGGCCGAAAGTTTTCCGTCATCCTTATATTTGCGCTGGTCGCGTGCATCCTGCCAGCTTACGTTTGCCATACACTGCAAGTTCCTCTTCCAGCTATAACGTACTTCACCTTCAACACCCTTTATGTGTACAGCCGGTACATTTTCATACTGCATCATACCTTCCTTTTCCGCGACTACAGCCTGGATGTAATCATCCACGAAACGCATAAAGCCATTGACCTCATAATACAGAGAATGTCCTGTAGCAGGATGCCAAGTTCCGAAAGCACCAACATTTACATTATCACTCCTTTCAGGGTCCAAAGCCGTATTGGCATATATGGTGGAACCGTTACCCAACAATTCACGAGCTAAAGGGAGACGGACACTATGTTCGAAAGAAGCCTTCAATGCCACGGGTTCCAGAAATTTTACACGTGTTCCCACACCGTAACCCCAATAATTGTTTGTATTGCTTCCCATGACCTCATCAGAACCTGTCTGCCAGTATAAATCCGTCTGCCGGATATTGAGATGATTGATATAATCCTTGACGAAAAAGGTGTTTTCAATCTTATTCTGTAAAAACTGCTGGTTATATGAAAGCCCAATAATATGTTTACAAACTATATCATTTGACGGTACAAAACTATCATCTACATCATCATATCTGTCATTCCCTGTTCTGTTTACCAGATAGTTAAGATTGACAGAATGATGTTGGTTTATACGATAATCCCAATTGGAACGGAACATCGTAGTAGGGCGCTTGTAATGACGCAAAGACTTTTCACGACCGGTTATCTCGTTTCGTGAACTCTCTATATAGTCCCCATTCCAGTCGTAAACTCTGTATGCAGTATCAACAGTCAATGAATGATCCCACGTATGCGAAAGAATACTCTGCATCTGCAGGCCCTTAAGGATAAAATCTTTTTTGCGGTACTGTGCAGAAATATTATATGCATCACCTTGACGTTCAGCCATACCGTAAACTTTAGTCTGTATAGAACCTGTCTGCAGTTCCTTGTTAATCTTTGAATATGACGCGGTAACAAAAAAATCATCCGCCCAAGACTTTCCCTTAACACCAACTTCAACCTGTGCCAATAATGAAAAGTAATCATCATGGAAACGTTTGCGGTCAGACGGAACATACTTTCTTACACTTTCATCCCATACCTCTACCCCCTTCATCATATAGTCGTTTTTAGAGTAATTGACTCCCACCGTAGGGCGTACTATAAGTCCGCTTTTTGGGAATACTATTTGTGCATTCATATCAACCTTATGAGTATGAAAAGAACCTATACCATATGACACATCAAGATAGTTCTTTTTCTCCTTCTTTGTGACTATATTTATCGCGCCACCAAGAGCATCTGAACCTAGATATGAGGGCACAACACCTTTATACATTTCTATATGGTCTATGATATTTACCGGAATATTGGCAAGAGACACTTCGGAACCTTTTGTCTCGAGAGGGACACCATCAATAAAATAACGCACTGAGTTACCCGACATCCCATTTATAGACAAATCGAAATCGGAACCAACACCGCCTTCCTGACGCACCTTTATACCCGATGCACGATTAACAAGTTCATTCAGATTGTTTAAAGAATTTACTATAGGTTTTACATCCAGCGCATTTACGGCAAACGAACTTTCACGGAGTTTCTGTGATTTGCTCTTGGCATATATCTCTACATCCTTCAAGCCTACTGCATCTTCCTGCAAAACAAAATTTACAACTTTATTCCCGTCGAGTTCAATATTCTTTTTCTGACTTTTGAAACCTACGAAAGAAGCTGATACAGTATATTTACCTTCGGAAAGAGAAAGCGTATAATTACCATTGTTATCAGAATAAGTGCCACAGGAAGTACCCTCAACGGCAAGCGTTGCCTGCGCCACAGGACTGCCGTCGGAAGATGTGACTTTTCCGGAAAGTGTCACAACGACCTGTGCCATTCCTTCCGTTAAACTGAGAATGATAAATAAGACAAATAAGATAAACGTAAGACGTTTCATAAATACCTCTAATTCTTCGTATAACTTACTCTATGCTCACGAAAAACATATATACAAAGAGAAAGAGGATTCTATAAATCCCGAACGGATAAAGAAAATTCCAACTCGATGTTTTCATACTTTATTTCCCGAAAGCATAAAAAACTATGTAAGATACTGGCAGGTCTTCTGACTCGTTTCCTTTCAGGAGCCTTCCCATCCGTTCAATAGACAGTGGCATATAAATTCCTAAAAAATATATGAAACTTACAGCAGCGGGTCTGTTCAGGATTTTCACCTGATTCCCTTTTCATCATGCTTTTTTCAAGCAATGAACCAATACCGTCGCAAAGGTAAAAAATATTTTCTTACATGCTATACAACTGTCAGTTTTTCTCGGTAAATTTAAAACACTTGTCTCAATGTTTATTCTTTATAACAGAAAAAGATATTATCTTAGCATCCACAAAAATATTATATCATCAATATGGAACAACCTCAAAAAGAAATTCAGTTTGTGTCTTTAGGCCCTGGTAATCCTGAGCTTATCACTGTGAAAGGACTGAAAGCATTACAGGATGCATCATATATATATTGTCCGGCTACACTAAGTTCTAACGGCATCAGGTCATCACACGCATCGAACACACTGCAGGCATTAGGGATAGGAAATGACAAAATCAGAACATTTACATTACCTATGAACAAAAACAGAGAAGCTGCACTAAAAGCGTATAACGATTTGGCAGACGAAATCGAAGTATGCTATAAGAGCAATCAGCATATATCCGTAGCAGCCGAAGGAGATGCAGGTTTCTATGCTTCTATACAATATTTATACGAACTGTTGAAAAACAAAGGTTTACAGGTAAAAAGAATAGCTGGTGTGCCTGCATTCATTGCAGCAGGACCAGTGGCAGGCATTCACCTCGTAAAACAGGAAGAAAGGTTATTGGTAGTGCCAGGAACAATCACAGCCGAGGAACTGACCGAGAAGATACATTCCGGATATGTAGTGGTAATTATGAAACTCCCTCTTTGCGGAGAGGCTATAATAGAAGTCATGGACAAAAATCCCGATGCTGAATTCCATTACTTTGAAAACATAAGCAGAGATAATGAATTTTATACAACAGACATTGACATCATAAAGGAGAGAAAGCTACCATATTTCTCTCTCATGATTATTTCCCCAAAACAATGAAAAGAATTATTTTAGTTACAGGAGGACAGCGTTCTGGCAAAAGTTCCTATGCAGAAGGTTTAGCACACCAACTTACTGACCAACCAGTATATCTTGCTACTGCCAAAATATGGGATGAAGAATTCCGCCAGCGTGTTTTGCGTCATCAGCAGAACCGTGGTCCAGAATGGACTAACCTGGAAGAAGAGACTGAGTTGAGCAAATATGACTTAAAAGATAGAGTTATTGTAATAGACTGCGTTACACTTTGGTGTACAAACTTTTTCTTTAAATACCAGGATGTACAAAAAACGTTGGATTCTATAAAAACCGAGTTCGACAAATTCACTGCACAAGACGCAACATTCATTTTCGTGACAAATGAGATTGGTTTAGGCGGTGTTTCTGAAAATGAATTACAACGTAAGTTTACAGACATTCAAGGATTCATTAATCAATATATCGCAGCCAAAGCTGATGAAGTTATACTTATGGTAAGCGGTATTCCAGTAAAAATCAAACAATAAACATCAGAATATGAAAAACTTTAATATCAAATCAATACAAGACTCACAGTTTGAACAGGCTGTTATCGACAAAATAGACAATCTCACTAAGCCAAAAGGTTCGTTAGGAAGACTTGAAGAACTGGCAAAACAGATTTGTATGATACAGCATACACTCTCACCTAAACTAAGTAATCCATACAATATTCTATATGCAAGCGACCACGGTATAGTAGAAGAAGGAGTCAGCGTATCTCCAAAAGAAATTACCTGGCAGCAGTTATATAATTTTCTGGATGGTGGTGCAGGTATAAACTTTCTGTGCAGACAACATGGATTTGAGCTGATGCTGGTAGATGCAGGAGTTGACTATGACTTGCCTTATGAACGTGGAATAATCAACATGAAAGTAAGAAAAAGTACACGTAATTACCTCCACGAGGCAGCAATGACCAAAGAAGAGATGGAGTTGTGCATTGAACGAGGAGCGGAATGTGTAGAAATAGCATACAATAAAGGATGCAATATAGTAAGCTTCGGTGAAATGGGTATTGCAAACACCTCAGCTTCATCGCTTTGGATGTCATGTTTCGCAAACATTCCATTAAGACAATGTATAGGTGCAGGAGCAGGGTTGCAGGCAGAAGGCATTGAGCACAAATATCAGGTTCTGAAACAGGCTCAAGACAATTTCAAGGGAGAACATACAGCCGAAGAAATAATTTGCCAGTTTGGAGGATACGAAATGGTAATGGCTATAGGGGGAATGCTTAAAGCAGCCGAACTGCGTATGATAATCCTTGTAGACGGATTTATAATGAGCAGCTGTATACTTGCAGCATCACAACTTTATCCTGAGGTATTGCAATATGCTATTTTTGGTCATCAGGGAGATGAAGCCGGTCACCGTATTCTGTTGGAACACCTCAATGCATCACCATTACTTCATCTTAACCTCAGATTAGGCGAAGGTAGCGGTGCCGTTTGTGCCTACCCTATTGTAGATTCTGCCGTGAGAATGCTGAACGAAATGGATACTTTCAAAAAAGCATCTATAACCAAATATTTTTAAAGACTATCGTAATGAATCAGATTCTTGCAGCTTTTATATTCTTTACACGTCTGCCTTTCTGGAGAATCAAAAGCGTACCGGACGAATGTTTTAAGCATGTAGTCAGCTATTGGAGTTATAGCGGATGGCTCACAGGTGGTATAATGGCAATTAGTTTCTGGGCTGTCAGTCAGATACTGCCAGTCTCAATTGCCATCATCACAGCCTTAACTATCCGTCTTCTTATCACCGGAGCATTGCATGAAGACGGATTGGCCGATTTCTTCGACGGTTTCGGAGGAGGAAGAGACAGAGAGAGTACTCTCAGAATAATGAAAGACTCGCATATCGGCACATATGGCGTACTGGGATTAATAATATATTATCTTCTGGGATACAACCTTCTGAGTTCCATCAACCCTATACACACACCATACATACTGCTATGCTGTGATTCTTTCTGCAAGTTCGTATGCAGTCACATTTTGTGGCTTTTACCATATGCCAGAAAAGAAGAAGAAAGTAAAGCCAAGGTTATATATTCCAGACAAAACTACAAAGAAGAAACGGCATCTGCCATCGGAGGATTATTACCACTTATAGTCCTGCCGCACAAATTCTTTGTCACACTGATAGTTCCGATACTTGTCTTTGTTTATTTACAACAACTTTTGAGGAAACGACTCGGAGGATACACGGGCGACTGTTGTGGTGCCATATTTCTGATATGCGAACTCGCCATGTGGTTTTCTATTGCTGTAGCATCCATAGTAATCATGTAATAAAATTTCAATACAAAAAAGTATCTTGCAAAATGAATACACGAACAAAAAAAAGAATAGTATGGGTGAGACACACAAGTACAGATGTACAGCCGGGTACATGCTACGGACAAACCGACGTTCCGTTAAAGGCTTCATTTGAAGAGGAAGCATTGGAGTGTGTAAAACATCTGAACAGATATTCGTTCGAGAAAGCCTATACCAGCCCTTTGTCCCGCTGTATGAAACTTGCAAGGTTCTGTGGATTCGAAAAGGCTGTTATTGATGAGCGGCTTATGGAGATGAATTTTGGCGATTGGGAAATGCAACGGTATGATGAAATAAAAGACCCATATCTGCAAGAGTGGTTCAGCGACTACATTCATCTGCCTGCTCCCAATGGCGAGTCGTTCGAAATGCAATATGCAAGAGTTTCCTCTTTTATAGAGGATATTCTACAGAAAGAGGAAAACGAGGTAGTAGTATTCTCCCACGGTGGAAGTATTATATGTGCACAGATTTATGCAGGCCTTGCAACATTCGAGAATGGTTTCAGCAAACAACCGTCCTATGGAGGTATAGTAGAACTTGAGTTTTCTATACAAAGTTCACTAACGGAAGATGACCGCATGAAATATAAATAGCCACCACCATAATAACAAGCATAATAAACTCAGATAATTTATTTATACGGATAGCAACATCGGCATCCCTACGTTCCAGTGTGCGGTCGTTACTACCAATAAAAGGCTTATACACAAGTTCACCAAAATAATTATGAGGTCCTCCGAAACGGCAATTCAATATACCTGCAAGCGCAGCTTCAGGATAACCGGAGTTTGGACTTGCATGTTTCCTGCCGTAGCGGAGAACGAAACGCAACAAAGATATTCGTCCCGACGCAATCACCATCAGAAGGGCTGTTATACGTGCCGGTATAAAATTGGCAGCATCGTCTATTTTTGCAGCACAACATCCAAACAATCTATAACGTTCGTTTTTATAACCGATCATAGAATCGAGTGTATTTATCATCTTATACGTCAACATACCAGGCACACCCAAAATCATAAACCAGAACAATGGAGCTATCACCCCGTCACTCAGATTTTCAGCCAACGTCTCCAAAGCAGCAGCCCTAACCTCCTGACCACTCAATTCTTTGGTGTCTCTGCCTACAATACGCGACACCTGATTTCTACCTTTTTCGAGCGATACTTCCATCGCATCAAAAACCATACGCACTTCATCTATCAGGGTTTTGCCTGCAAGACAGTAGAACACAGCTATTGTAGTCAAAATATATCCCAACCATACGTTGTATTCTGATACATACTTCAGCAAGAGATACGATAAAGTAAAAATACCGGCTATCAACAGCAAAGCCGTAAATATTCCTTTGATGCGACGATATCCCCCATGATTCAGTCTGTGTTCAAAAAAACTGATAATCCTGCCAAAACCAACCACAGGATGTGGCAGCCAGAGAGGATCTCCCAATAATTTGTCCAACACTACTCCTGCCAATAAAGGCAATATAACAATCAACGCTTGCAAATCCATTCTTTAATACAATTTATCAGTTCATCATTCTCCTTCGGTTGCTGTACTGCAATCCTGAAATGGCGCTCGTCCAATCCTTCAAAATTCGAGGCATCACGAATCAATATCCCTTTTTCCTCGGCAAGAAAAGTTTTCAGTTCGGAAGCCTTTCCTCTTTTCAGGCACACTAACATATAATGAGTATCCGATTGCATGACATCCATGCATCCTGTCGCCTCTAAAGCAGCAGCCACACGTTCTTTCTCAACGAGCAATGCAGACAAGTCAAACTCAAATTCTTCCTTATGATTTAAAAGATAATGCCCAGCCTGTATAGCCAGTGCATTCACCGACCACGGCATCTTACATTCTTTGAGTCGTGATATAAGTTCTACACTCCCTGTCACTCCACCCAAGCGAAGTCCGGGAATGGCAAAATGTTTGGTCATTGAATGCAGCAGAAAGACATTTGGCAAAAGGACAGTCTCCTGTACAGATAAGAGAGGCTTGGTGGTAAAAGCCTCATACGACTGGTCTATTACAAACAAACAGCACGGATTGTCCATAATCATCTTACGCAGTTTATCCAAGTCAACCGCCTGCCCTGTAGGATTGTTAGGATTACATATCCAGCATAATCCTTTCTCCGGGACAGCGATCTCATCTACAGAATATGCATAATCTATTTTATGCGAATGCAATCGGCATGCATCGGCATACTCGCTGAATGTAGGCATCAATATCACCGAATGGCTTTCTCTGAAAGCTTGAGCTATAAGGTAAATAGCTTCAGTTGCACCGTTTGTGACACATATACATGAATCTTCAATACCAAGCCCATCAGCCCACAACTTCTCCAGAGAATATGGTTCCGGTTCGGGATAAGAACGTATGCATGATATCATATCACACAAATATGCATTCAGCCCATCATGCGAAACCTTACCGTACACGTTCGAACTGAAATTCATACGAATTCCATTCCTGTACTGAAAAATATCATCACCATGTCCCTTAATCATTATCTGTAAGTATTTTATATAATAAAGACATATTTAAATGAGAACGCACATGCTCCGCCAATCTGTCATACTGCTCTTCCTTGAAAGAATGATAGTCGGAAATATTTCCCTTATCGGCTTTTACGTAATGAGCCAGCAGATAATCCACCACAGACTCATTGTCCAGAATTCCGTGCATATATGTACCGAAACACTTCTCTCCCACTTTCCATCCTTCTGTAGTTCCGTCGTGCAGATAATTTAAAGGAACGGCAGAATCTTCGGCAGCAATTGTGCTTTGTCCCATATGAATTTCATACCCCTTGCACAAATTACCGTCCGAATTTAAGAATCTGAACTCCGTCTGGCGAGTGACCTTATCAGCCTGCATGACTGTTGATACAGGCAACAGCCCAAGCCCCGGCAATCGGTTTATACCTCCTTCCACCCCGTCAGGGTCTTCTACCGACAAGCCCATCATCTGGTAGCCACCGCAGATACCAAACACAGTAGCACCATTTCGTGCTGCTCTGATAACAGCCTCTGCTACTCCATTACGGCGAAGTTCCAGCAAATCATCAAGAGTGCTTTTTGTTCCCGGCATGATTACTATATCAGCCTTGCTTATTTCTTCTGTATTGTTTGTGTAATAAAGATTGACACGTTCATCACGCTCCAAACGGTTGAAGTCGGTAAAATTTGACAGATGACGCAACAGCACAACCGCGATATTGACCTTTCCGCTTACTGCCGAACGTTGTTTCTGCTGCAGTTCGAGAGAATCCTCTTCTTCTATATAGATATCCTTATAATATGGAATCACGCCAAGCACAGGCACGCCACAGGTTTCCTCCATCATTTTCACGCCAGATTCGAACAGACGCAAATCACCACGAAACTTGTTGACGATTATTCCCTTTATGCGTTTACGGTCTTCGGGCAATTGCAGCGCAATAGAGCCGTATGCACTGGCAAACACGCCCCCACGGTCGATATCAGCCACAAGAATAACATCTGCCTCTGCATATCTCGCCATCGGCATATTTACCAAGTCCGTATCCCTGAGATTTATTTCAGATATACTTCCTGCACCCTCCATAACTATAGGATTATAACGCGCTGCCAACCTGTGGAAAGCGGCGCATACCTCACGGCGCAACTCTTCCCTTCCCTCTTTACGGAAATATTCGTATGCACTGCGGTTCCCTATAGGCTTACCGTTCAGAACTACTTGCGATGTATGGTCCGAACTCGGTTTCAGCAATAGAGGATTCATATCCGTATGACACGGCACACATGCAGCCTCAGCCTGTACCGCCTGAGCCCTTCCTATCTCCAGACCTTCGGGAGTGGCATACGAGTTGAGAGCCATATTCTGCGCCTTGAAAGGAGCCGGATGGTAACCGTCCTGCAGGAAGATTCTGCACAATGCCGTAGCTAGAATACTTTTGCCTACGTCACTGCCAGTTCCGGCAAGCATCAAAGGATGTAATCGTTGAATATTTTTAGTCATTGATGTAATGTTTTTTACTGTTGATTATCGTTTCTCTTCTTCCTTTTGTAAGAAAATTTCATCCATTTCTCTTCCGGCCACTGTTGCCTTTGCATCTCAAATCTGGCCATGACAAAAAGCAAATCCGACAATCTGTTTATAAATCGAAGTATCTCACCCGGCACTTCGTCCGTACGGTTAAGAGTCCACAGTCTCCGTTCTGCCCTACGTGCCACAGCCCTTGCATTCTGAAGTTGTGCAGCCAGTGGCGTTCCACCAGGCAGAATGAAATAACCATTATCCTCAAGCTGCGACATCATCCCATCCATCCACTCCTCACAGAACTTATCCAAGTCCTGAGGCAGTTCATTCGGATTCTTGTCTCTGATGGCAGAGGGAGTAGCCACATGACTCATCACTATCATCATGCTGTGTTGTATGAAATAAAGCTTTTCCTGCCATTCATCCGTTTCCGGCAACATGCTCCTTATTATTCCAAACAGAGTATTCAGTTCGTCAAGACAACCGTTTGCCTCTATACGGATATCATCCTTAGGCACACGTTCTCCACCGTGAATACCTGTCATTCCTTCATCTCCCGTACGTGTATATATCTTTCTCATAATCCTGTTCTTATCAATCCCACAATTTAAAGAAATCGTTCTCGCCCCAGTACCAGTGTGTATATCCTGCTATCACATTTTTGTAGCGGTACAGAGGAGTATCTACTGCAGCTCCCTTGGCATTAAGCTGACATACATCGGAAGGAAGCAAGTCCGGCTGAATGACAGATGAATAATGAAACTCATGCCCTTTAAGCAGCATTCCGCGATACTGCGCCGTACGATATCCAAGATGAAGACGCATTTTCTCTAAAGTACATTCCAAAGGCAATACCCCTGCCATAGGATATGAATCACCCTCGCGTGTAACCATTTTCCTGCAGAGATACATCATACCTCCGCACTCGGCAAACAAACGTCCGCCATTTTCGGCAAACTCCCTTAACTGTTCTCCCAACTTTATATTCCCGCTCAATTCTCCGACAAAGAACTCAGGATAGCCCCCGGGCAGATATACATAATCCGCCTGTGGCAGTTCATCACCGGCCAACGGACTGAAAGTAACCACATCAGCCTGACGCGAAAGAACATCAAGGTTTTCCTTATAGATAAAGTTAAATGCGGCATCCTGCGCTATAGCTATTCTTCGTCGATTAAGTCTATCCACAGACCTGACAGCAGCCTTAGATTCTTCATTAGCCTCAAGCTGACATGCAGAGATCTCCAACAAATGGTCCACATCCACATACTGTTCAATAATGTCAGCCACCCTGTCCGAAAGAGTATCTATTTCGTTTTCCTTGCCGATTGTCAGTCCCAGATGTCTGGACGGAATTTCTATGTCCGATACTTTAGGCAAGTATCCCAAGCAAGCCACACCTACATCAGCACACGCTTCTTTCAGATAAGAATAATGCGATGCCGACCCCACCTGATTGAACACAACTCCCGCAACATTTACCTCAGGGATGAAATTTTTCAGTCCATACAGTATGGCTGCCACTGTGTAAGCCGAAGAGCGTGCATTAAGAACTACCACTACAGGCAGACGTAGCATTGCGGCAATCTCCGCGCTACTTCCCCACATCCTGTCATAACCGTCGAACAGTCCCATGACTCCTTCCACCACACAAGCAGACGCATCCTTTGCATAATGCGAATACACATCACGCACATGAGTGTCCGAAGCCATCCATGTATCCAGGTTCACCGATTCCTTTCCTGCCGCTATAGCATGAAATTTACCGTCAATATAATCTGGTCCACACTTGAACGGCTGCACCCGTATTCCTCTCCTTTTCAGCACACGCAACAGCCCCATCGTAAAAGTGGTTTTTCCACTTCCCGACGCAGCTGCTCCAATCAAAAACTGAGGTTTAACTACCGACATAAATCTCTTATCTATTTTTATTATCGGGCGCAAAAATACGAATAAAAAGTGACAATCAGAAAATCTCATTTTGACTTAATACAGATTTACTTTACACCGTTTTAACAAATTAGAAATTAAAATGGGAAAGAAGAAATCAACACATC
>CALUPA010000037.1 GCA_944322395.1 uncultured Phocaeicola sp. | reverse complement strand
TGAGATTATAGTGCAAATCACTGACGCACTGCATGCTTACATACCACATCTCTCGCTGTCAAAACCAAACAACCCCGGATGTTGATATATTTTATCGGAGACAAAGGTAGTGAAAATCTTATATCGTTCAAATATTTATGGTATAAATATTGTTTTTCTTGCTTTATATTCTGTGTTCTATGCATAAAATATATATTTTTGGACTATAAAACTCTGTATTAAATGATATAAGTATTATGAAACTGACATTACCGATAACAATGTTTACTGTTTTCATGTTTTTCATGGGCTGTGAAATGTCAAACAATCAGGAAAAAACATATAATGATATGAGAGAAGACTCGCTTGTTTTTATTTCCGGCAGTTATAGTTCTGCGGGGGAAGAGGGAATAAAAGTTTTTACATTCGACGAATCCAATGCCGGTTTCACGTATAAGTCGGGAGTGAAAGGAGTTTCCAATCCTTCATTCCTTTCGGAACTGACGGGTAATAATATCCTTTATTCTGTGGCCGAATGTGATACCGATGATTCTTTTCTTTATTCCATGAAGTATAATCCGGACAGTATGAATTTGGTTGTAATTGGTTGTGATAAAACCAATGGAGCTGCTCCATGTTTCGTCATGGCTGACTGGAAAGGTAATAAAGTTTTTACAGCCAATTATTCAGGAGGAAGCATTTCTGTTTTTAAAATAGATTCTACGGGAAATGTAGTTAGAGAAAAGAATATCTGTTTTAATGGAAAAGGTGTCCATATGACAAGACAGGAGGCTCCTCATATTCATTCTGTGTATATGTCTCCGGATAGTACAAAACTTTGGATTTGCGATTTGGGAACGGACAGAATACGTGTAGTAGATATGCCTGCGCTTTCGCATGATGAAGCAGACGATATATTGTTGCCAGATGGTAGCGGACCTAGACATATGTGCTTTCATTCTAGTGGAAAGTATGCTTACGTTATAACAGAGCTTAGTGGAGATGTTGTAGTATTGGGTATTAAGGAAGATAACAAAGTTGATATAATTCAAACTGTAAAAGCTGATACATTGGGAGGAGAGGGAAGTGCCGATATTCATCTGTCACCAGATGAGAAATTTCTATACGCATCGTGCAGGATAAAAGGTGATGGTATTGCTGTATTCAGTGTTTCGTCGCAAACGGGTAAAGTTACACGTGTGGGATATTGCCCGACAGGAAAACATCCGCGTAATTTTGCCATTACACCTAATGGTAACTATATTCTTGTGGCATGTCGTGATGAGAATGCTATTGAGATATATGAAGTGAACAAGGAAACAGGTATGTTAAAGGATACTGGAAAAAGAATATATACAAAGGCTCCCGTTTGTGTGAGATGGATATTATAAAAAAACAATCCCATAAAGGGATTGTTTTTTATGTATTCATACGTAAGTCTCGAGGAATTTCACTTCGCCTGAAGGGATAACTTCAAGGTTCTGTGTGGTAGCAGGGAAAAGAACAGATTCTCCAGCCTGCATTTCTATGGTATTTCCTTCATTGTCCTTTATAGTGCATGAACCTTCCATACATATATATATAACGAAAGAATCAAGTTCTGAATAGTCCATTGTCATCTGCTCAGTGAGATGATATACTGAAGTAGTGAAGTATGGGCATGACACCAAGTCTACAGGACGGTCCTTGCAAGGGGTATATTGTGTGCGATAGTCTTGTTCTACACTGTAGTCAATAGCTTCTTTTGAAAGTTCAGTATGCAGTTCACGTGTATTTCCGTTTTTGTCTTTACGGTTGAAGTCGTAAATACGGTAAGTGATGTTTGATGTCTGCTGAATTTCTGCAATGAAACATCCCGCACCAATACTATGGATTCGTCCTGCAGGAAGGAAGAATACATCGCCCGGTTGTACTGCATAATCTGCCAAGGCATCGCAGATAGTATTGTCGGCTATCATCTGTTCGTATTGTTCTGGAGTAATTTCCTTGCTAAGTCCAGAACGTAAATGAGCTTTTCCGCCTGCATTGTCTATTACATACCACATTTCTGTTTTACCCATAGAGTTGTGGCGTTTCATAGCCAGTTCGTCATCCGGATGTACCTGAATAGATAAGTCATCCTGTGCATCAATGAATTTTATCAGCAGAGGAAATTTACCGTTAAATCTTTTATAGTTAGTTTCGCCTACCAGTGCTCCTTTGTATTCCTGAACCATCTGTGTAAGGTTCTTTCCTGCATCTGCTCCATTTGCTACCACGGATTCGTCGCCAGGAACATCTGATATTTCCCAACTTTCGCCAACTTGTTGCTGTTCACTGTTAAGATGTTTGAAAGGGATGATTTTGTCGCCTCCCCATATTGTAGATTTCAGAATGGGGTTGAATTTTAATGGATACATAATTTTATGGTTTTATTAGGTTATGATTATGGCACAAATTTAAGCAAAAACTTCGCTATCTCCTCTAATTTCTCAAAAAAAAGACTTGCATACATTTGTACGCAAGTCTTTACAGAGAGTTTTATGTTCGTGTGTTTTTAAGTTGGCTGATTAGAGTTTGTATCCTGTCCATCCGAATATATCGGCATTACATCCGGTGTTTCCTGCTTCAATCTTTATAGAAGAGTATGTTTCGTCACCACTGTTGATGTCAACTCCACCTTCTACTCTGTTTCCTTGGTTGTTGTTAGTAAGACTGATGGAAGTTGCAGTTGTTGCATTTCCCTTTTTGTCTGTAACGTCGATTATATCTTTGCAAGCTCCGTTGCCTGTAAGCAGGGCATTTGTGATAGTGGCTGTAGCTCCACGACGTACTTTGATGGCTTCGTGCATGTAGTAGCCTTCTTCAGTGTTGTTTGCAAGACGTAGGTCAATGGTCATATTTTCTACTGTAAAGTTCGACTGTGGAGTGTGGTCAGGACCATTACCGTCAAGATTTCCATCAGCCTCTATACCGCGTGGGTCTTCTTCTGTGCTGCTGTATCCTTCTGCCCATACACCGTAGCAGTTGCTTAATTTTCCGGCATATCCCTGAGTGAAGTCGAACATATCGTCATCAGGATTTACTGCAAGAAGTCCGTTAACATTTACTGTACCTCCGAAGAATTCGATAGCATCGTCTGCACTTTCAAGTACGTAGATGTTTTCTATCTTTGTTCCGTTTCCTACGCCGTTAAGAGTAAGACCGTTGTGTTCTACATCGGCACTTGAACGTGCTCCGGCATATTCTATCTTGACATATTTCAGTACCCCTGAGTTGTCGGCTGCATCAGTGCCACCGTATGCATAAGCATTGTTTACTTCTGTAGCACCAGTACTTCCAGCTTCTTCTCCTGAGATAGGAGCTTTACCATTGATGATGATACCACCCCAATAGCCAGACTTGGCTCCTGTTTCTGCTGCTGTGAAAGTGATAGGTTTTTCTGCTGTACCTTCTGCATTGATCTTACCTCCCTGAAGTACGATGAGATAATTGCTGAAACCTTTCTTGCATTTGATAACTGTTCCTGCTGGGATAACGAGTTCTCCACCTTCTTCTACAGTTACTGTTCCGTTTAGAGTATATTCTTTTGAAGCATCAAGAGTTACAGTTTTTGTAATAGCTCCTGAGAGGGTGTTTTCTTCTGTTGTAGGGTTCTTTGGATCGTCTTCAGTACTGCAAGAAGAAAGAACAGCTGCGCTTACCAGGCAAAATGCCATGGCATTGATAAATAACTTTTTCATTTGTTTAAGTTTTAAGTTAGTGAGTTTTTTTGTATATAATTCTATGTTTAAAATTTATAAGTCAGTCCTATTGAAATGTTTCTTCCCTTAGTATAGTCGTTGAGGATAATTTTTTCATTGTTTTCGCCCGAAGCTTCGCGGAAAAGCTGGTACGATGGATTAATGAGATTTTTCATTTTCAGGTCCATACTCAGATGTTTGTTTATCTGTCCACCAATTACTATATCAAGTGTAGGAATACCTTTTTCTATGATGTCTTTATATCCTTGTGTCCCGATTGTGTAGACACGGTCTGAAAAGTAGTTGCAGACTATTGTTCCTGTAAGACCGAAATCGTTACGTTTGAACTGGTATGTGATATCTGCATTTCCTATGAACGGTGCTGCGCCTTCAAGTTGTGAGCCGGTTGGGTCTGTTGCCTGTTCTACTTTTGCATTAGTATATGTATAAGCTCCGTTCAGACCGAAATTCATCTTGTGGGTTGATTCGCCGGCTGTGTGTTTGAAGATGTCTTTTCTTAATTCGAATTCCACACCGGCTGCAGTTGCACAGTCCGAGATGTTTTCGTATGAAAGATATCCTCCGGCACTGGCAATCTCTATGCGTGATATAGGATTCTTGATGTATTTGTAGAAAGCTCCGATAGATATCAATTCACCTGCAGATGGATAGAAATCCCATTTCAAGTCAACATTGTAATTGTCGCTCGGCTTAAGATTCTGGTTACCCTGACTTTTGAAATTCACACCAATGTAGCGGAATGGAGATATCTCTTTGCTTTGTGGCAGAGTATATGTCTTACTTAGTCCAAGACGAAGACTATGCTTTTCTGCCATGTCGTACTTAAAGTTCAAACTTGGAAGAATGAACGGCTTGTTAATATCTTCGCTGCCCTGGTCGCCGCCACGGTTTACGTTGTAATCAATATTCATCAGTACATAGTCCATACGTACTCCAACGTTTGCGGTAAATGATTCTGTAAGTCTGTAGGTAGCATCAGCATATACGGCATTTATATATTTTTTTACGTCGTATATATCGTTGTTTCTATCAAGTCCGAATTTTCCTGATGTCAGGTTATTCTGATTAAAGAAATTGTCAAGTTTTAGTTCGTTTAAGTTGAATGACTCAGAACCTATGGCTGACATATCATATTCTACTGCTTCGAAACCATCTTTTACCATTCGTCCGGTATAACCGAATTTCAGCATTGAACTTCCATCAAACTTGTCAGGAAGATTCAGAATGGCTTCAACTTTCATATTTAGGTCATGTTCAGTAAGTTCGGAGAAATATCTTTGCTGTGAGCCGGTACCGCGTGTTGGAGTGTAAATATCTTCAGTCTCTGTTTCAGAAAGATAATTTATTCTTCTATCTGGTTCATTTCCGGATACATAATTATATGCTATGCCTGCATTTAGTTTCCATTTATCCGAAAGTTTCCATGATGAGTTTATTTGATTTACAACCAAGAGGTTGTCGTTAGCCTGCTGACGGCGCATGAAACCTTGGCTTCTGTCGGAACTTTGGAACTTGTCAGACATCCCTAAATAATCGGCCACATATTGGTTGTTCGAGTGAATCATCATCAAGTTGTACGACAACTCGCTGTCATCTTTCATCAGGTAATTGACATTTCCAAGAAGCATTTGAGATATGTTACGTTCGTATTTTTTTCCTTCCTGGTCCTGATATATAGTACCGTTTGTAGTGGTGTTTCTTACAGTTTCGTCGGTGAATGTATTGCTCTGTGAATAGTTGGCAAGTACGAGTACATTCAGTGGATTCAAATTTTCGCCTACATAGAATTTGTTTCCTGCAGCTACAGAATAACTGTGGTCTGGATTGAAACTAATCTGTTTTGGGTCAAGGCTGTTTTTAAAACCGAATGTCGACAAGTCTGTTCCTGGTTGGGCTTTATTGGAGATACCCATATATCCGGCACCATCCTGTACATAGAATGATTGATTCACGGTCTGTGTATTCAGCCCGAATAATCCGCCGACTTCAAGCATGTCTTGACCTATAAGTTCTTTCGACTGGATGTCTATTACTGCTCCAGCTGCATCACCGGCACCAGATGCAGAGAAAACTTTATTTACGCCTACAGACTGGATAATATCTGTATCGAAAAATGAAAGAGAGATATTTTTGTATTCAGGATCTTCTGACGGAATAGGGAATCCGTTCAGCATGGTAGTGTTATATCTGTCGCCAAGTCCGCGTACAAATACATTTTTTACACCTTCCTGTTTGCTGATTCCTGATATTTTCTGTACTGCACCTTCGGCGTCGCTGACTCCTTTTCTGGAAAGTTCCTTAGCTCCAACAGCCTGACGGGAAAGTACGGACTTTTTCTGTTCCAGAAGAAGGAAGTTTTCGCTTTCGCGGTTGAGGCTTGCTACTACTTCTATACCCCCAAGAACTACTGATTCTTCTTCCAGTTCTATATTGTTGATAGTTTCCCCTTTAACTTTTACGTTTTCGAGTATAAGATTCTTGTAGCTTACGTATCGTACTTCGATTTCGTATTCTTCACCGTCGGGTACATTGATTTCATAGTTCCCGTCGTAGTCTGTAATGGCACCTATATTTGTTCCTGCTACGGTTATAGTAGCGCCAATGATAGGTTCACCGGTTTTTTTGTCAATAACACTTCCTCTCAGTATTCCTGCATTGGCATCCATCGCAGAAACCATTGCTGTAAACCCTAAAAATAATCTGATAAAATTATTCATTCTTTTTACCCTTTTGTTTTCGAGGGCAAAATTACTGCTGGTGTGTTACTTCAGTGTTTCCATTTCTTTATAAAACGTTTACGTATCAGTTACATATCAGTTACATCGTTTGATATAAAAAGAAAACGTCGGCAGAGTATTTGTTTCTACCGACGTTTATTTCAAGATTTTTTTATAATCCTGCAACAGTTTCTATTCCTCCGTATACACTGCTCAGTATACCCAGCAGAATTATTCCTGCAAGACAGATGGCAAGTGATGTACGTGTGAGCCATGAACTGCGGAAATGAGGAAGCGGATTGTCGTTAGGTGTTATATACATGGCTTTAACTACGAGCAGGTAATAATAAAGCGAAATAACGGTGTTTACAAGAGCAAGGAACACCACAAGCCAGTGACCTGCATTAAATGCCGATGCAAAAACAAAGAACTTGCTGAAGAAACCAGCAAACGGAGGTATTCCGGCAAGTGAGAACATTGCTAGTGTCATTACAAAAGTAAGATGTGGATTGGTGCGGTATAACCCCGCGTATGCGCTACGGCTTACGGCACTCTCCGATTTTACTATTTCTTCAGAACGTGACAGGGCATTTTCCATATGTTCTCCTTCCACTTTGTCTGCTTTAGCATAGTTTTCGCCAAGTGTGTGTCTTTCTATTGCCCCGATAACGCCGAAAACAGCAAGGTTTGCTACTATATATACAGTGATGTAATATATCAGGGAAGTTGTTCCTTGAGTATTTCCTGCAATTACAGCCAACATAATATATCCGGCTTGAGATATACTACTGTATGCCATGAAACGCTTCATGTTGTCTTGAAGTATTGCAAAGATATTCGCCAGAGTTATTGTTACTACTATCACTATGCTGAGCATCAGTTCCCAGCGGTCGGACATTGGTGCGAATACTTTTGTAAGAATACTCATAAGAGCAAAGGCTGCAGCACCCTTAGAGATGACTGACAGATACCCGGCAACAGCTGTAGGTGCACCTTGGTATGTATCCGGTGTCCACATATGGAATGGTACAAGACTGAGTTTGAATCCCAAACCTGCAAAGAAGAACACCATTGCAAGTATTTGCAGAGGTGTACCTGTGATATTTGCCGTCATGTCGGTAAAGTAGGTTGTGCCACATGTTCCATAAATAAGTGAAAGTCCGTAAAGCATCAATCCGGATGAGAACATAGAATTCAGTATGAATTTAGCTCCCGCCTCTGCACTGTGGTGTTTCCACTTGTCGAAAGCTATGAGACATGCCATAGGGATGCTGGCAAGCTCAAGTCCAACATAGAACAGGATGAAACTTCCGGCACTGACCATAAAATACATTCCCAATAGAGTACTTATAGTTATTACGTAAAACTCACCGGCTTTGTGGCGTGAGTCAGGCGACGAAATCCATTCGCCTGCCTGCATGAACACCAGTAGTGTGCCTGCTGTAAGTATTGTTTTTACTACAGATGCAACTGGGGTACAGTGGTACATCCCGCCGAAATACTCTCCGGCGGATGGTTGTATGTTCAGAATTAATTGTATCACCATCAAGGTGCAGGTCATTGTCTGCAATGTCTTGTGATGAGGCCCTTTCATAATCAGGTCTGCCAGAAGGATTATAATCATTATAGCTGCCAGACTGATTTCTGCCTGCATTGGTATAAATTGAAGCATATATTTAACTTTTTTAGTTCTTGGTCTTTAGTTGTTAGTCCTTAGGTTCTAACAACTAACAACTCGTAACTTAATAATTCTGTTTATTTAACTATTGCCGAGATAATAGGTTCAACACTGTAGCTTATAACATCGCTTACCCAGAATGGCGCCAGCCCTAGTCCGGCCACGGCAGCAATCAGACATATAACAGTGAAACGTTCATCCCATGTGGCATCTGTAAGTTTCAGATGTTCCGGATTCTCGCATGTGCCGTACAGAATCTTTCCTACCACACGGAGAATGTAAACAGCTGTTATTACGATACTCATTGTGGCAATCACTGTACATATGCGGTGGAAGTTATCAGGATTCTGGAAAGAACCTACGAATACGGTCATTTCGGCAATGAAACCGCTTAATCCCGGAAGACCTAGGTTTGCTAGTCCGGCAATAACATATCCCACAGCAAGGAATGGCATAATCTTCATCAGTCCTCTCAACTGGCGGATATCGCGGGTATGTGTTCTTCCGTAAATCATACCAATCAGAGCAAAGAAGAGGGCAGTCATAAGTCCGTGGCTTAACATCTGAAGGATTGCACCAGTAGCACTTACCTTAGTCATCATCAACAGTGCGAAAAGAACCAGACCGCAGTGGCTTACTGATGAGTATGCGTTTATATATTTCAAATCTGTCTGAACTACAGCACTGAATGCTCCATAAACAACTGATATAGTAGTCAGCACAAGGAAGAAATCTCCCCAAATGGCAGCTCCTGTAGGCATAAGATACATTGCAATACGGAAACATCCGTAACCACCAAGTTTCATCAATACTCCTGCATGAAGCATAGATACTGCAGTAGGAGCAGATGCGTGACCGTCAGGGCTCCATGTATGGAAAGGGAATAGAGCTCCCAATACACCGAAGCCGATAAATATCAGCGGGAAGAACAGACGCTGGAATTCAGTTGGTATTTTGTGGTTTACTATTTCAAGAATGTTCATAGTTTCGGCTCCGGCACCGTAGTAGATACCTAGAATACCGATAAGCAGGAATGCCGAACCACCCATCAGCATCAGAGTAAGCTTCATGGCAGCATATTCTTTTTTTCCGCTTCCCCACACTCCGATGAGCAGATACATAGGAATCAGTGCTACTTCGTAGAACATGAACATGGTAAATAGGTCTGTAGATATGAAGAAACCGAAAACTCCCGTACTAAGAAGAGTGAACCATAAGAAATATTCCTTAGTCATTGGTTGCAGACGCCATGAAGCGAATGTACCAGTGAATACTATTATTGAACTAAGTAGCAACATAACTACAGAGATACCGTCCACTCCCACAGAATAGCATATGTTCAATGGCTCATACCAAGGTGTGCTTGCAGTAAACAGCATTTCTTCTGTGGCTCCTCCATTTCTCAATCCGATGTATGATACGGTAAGCCACACTGACAATCCCAGCAATAAAGTGGAACCAGCCACCATAACCGCTCTTACCTGATTTATGCCTTTTGCCAGCCACAGGCCCAGTAGCATTACCAGAGGGATGATTACAAATAAACTTAATATATTCATTTTTCAATTAAGAATTAAAAATTAATGATTAAGAGCTGAAAGCTTGTCTAACAAATGTGTGTTTATCACAACAGAATCAAAGCTGCTGTAAGGATGATAATACCACCCAGGAACCACATAGTGTAAGTCTGAATCTTTCCACTCTGTACAGGCTGCGCAGTTTCGCCGGCAGCATTTGTTGCCCATGCCATGAAGTTCATGAACTGGTCTATCACATGACGGTCAAACCATGCCAGAGGAGTCGATATACAGCGGAAGATAATCTTCTTTGTTACGAACATCCATATTTCGTCCATGAAGAAACGGCGATACGCAGCATGGTGCAGGCGGCTGAACTTCTTTTGAAGCATGTCCGCTACAGGCTGAGTCTTTCCGGCATACATCCATGTGGCAATGATTATAGCCAATACTGCTACAATGATACTTGTAGTTGCCACTGTTGTGTCAAGGTGAATATCGTAAACATGTCCGTTGCTTGAAACAAAATGTCCGAAAGGCATAGCCCAGCCTGCCACAACAGTGATAGCTGCCAGGATAACCAGTGGTAATGTCATAACTACAGGACTTTCATGCGGAGTGTGATGAGCGTAATTATCATTTGTCTTTCCCCAGAAGATGCAGTAATACAAACGGAACATATAGAAGGCTGTCATTCCGGCTATGATTGTCATTATCCATCCTGCTACTGGACTGAAGCGGAAACAAGCCGCAAGAATTTCATCCTTAGAGAAGAAGCCAGAGAAAGGAGGAATACCTGCAATGGCAAGACATGCAATAAGGAATGTGATGTGAGTGACTGGCATATATTTTCTCAATCCTCCCATGAACGACATTTCGTTACTATGAACAGCATGTATCACGCAACCTGCACCAAGGAACAGCAGTGCCTTGAACATGGCATGAGTGAACAGATGGAACATTGAAGCCATATATCCCAATCCGCCTTCATGCGGATCAAGACTTGTAGATACGCCCAGAGCCACCATCATGAAACCAATTTGAGAGATGGTAGAGAAAGCCAGTACTCTCTTGATGTCACTTTGTACGCAAGCCACTGTTGCTGCATAGAAAGCTGTGAACATACCTATGTATGCCACCCAATGGAGAGTCTGAGGAGCAAATCCTATAAACAGTGGGAACATTCTCGCTACCAGATATACACCGGCAACGACCATTGTTGCGGCATGAATCAATGCTGATACAGGGGTTGGACCTTCCATAGCATCAGGAAGCCAGATGTGGAGTGGGAACATTGCACTCTTTCCTGCACCGCCCACGAACATCAGTCCTAAAGCCCACGGTAATACCATACCTGCTTTCATAAGCTGTTCCTCCGAAGGAGAAAAAGTGAAAGTCTGCATATAATAGCCGTAAATCAGGATACCGATAAGGAAACCTAAATCGGCAAAACGGGTAACGATGAAAGCCTTCTTCGAAGCTGCGATAGCTTCCGGCTTAGTATAATAGAAACCTATGAGCAGATACGAAGAAACGCCCACCAACTCCCAGAATACATACATCTGGAAGATATTAGTAGCGACCACCAGTCCAAGCATTGAGAATGTGAACAACGAGAGGAAAGCATAGTAACGTTGGAACCCACGTTCCCCCTTCATATATCCGAAGGAGTAGATATGTACCATGAGTGACACAGTGGATATAACCACCAGCATCATTACTGAGATAGGGTCAAGCATGATACCCATGTCTATGTGGAGTGATTCAGTGAACGGCAGCCACTGGAAGTTCCAAGGAGTAGAGACAGGTAACAGCCCTTCGGCAGTGCGCGGTGCACTGAAATAACCTATGGCTGTGATGTAGCTCAGCACTGTGACAGCCGCTAGCGACAGTGTACCTATCGCTCCAGCTACCTTGTGAGGCATTTTCATTCCTGCCAGTGCCAGAACAAGGAAACTCAGAACGGGCAGGGCTAATATAAATATAGTATATTCCATGTATAATTGATTTTTAGCTGTTGATTTCGTTGTATTTTGGTTTTATCAACCAATAACTCTTTACCAACAACTGATTTCTCTTATTTTTATCCTTTCATTTCCGAAATATCATCGGTCAGAATCTTGTTGATATTTCTGTAAACATTAATGATGATGGCTATCGCCACTGCAGTTTCGGCAGCAGCTATGGCTATTCCGAACAGACTGAAGAAATGTCCCTCCAACTGTTCCGGGAAAAGATATCTGTTGAACACTGCAAAGTTGATGTTTGTGGCATTAAGCATCAGTTCGGCAGAAATAAGTAGTGCCAATAGGTTCTTGCGTGTGAAGAAACCGTAAATTCCGCAGAACATCATTACCGTGCTTATCACAAGATAATGTAAAACGTGTACTTCTATTTCCATAATTCCTTATGTTTTTTAGTTTCTTTTTCTTGCAATCATAATTGCTCCTATCATGCAAGCCAGCAACAGTACGCTCATAACTTCGAAAGGCAGTACAAACTGGTATTTTTCAGTACCGATAAGTGCATTACCTATCTTTTCTACCGGAAGTTCTACTCCCTGTGGGATAATGTTCAGAGCAAAACCGTTTGTGGCAAGGATGAACATCACCAGTGCCATGCCTACCAATGTAGTGAGCAGCACGCTGATCATCTTTCCACGTCGTATTTTGTATTTCATTGTTCCTGACGAGCGGGTGAGCAGAATAGAGAATACGTACAGCACTATGATACCTCCTGCATATACCATTAGCTGTACGGCACTGAGGAATGTATATCCCAGTATGGCATAGATTCCTCCTGTTCCAAGAAGAACGAACAGCAGATAAGTGGCAGAGCGCAGAATGCTGCTTGTTGTGACAGCCAGCACTGAAAATACTATGATACACAGCGCCACTGCATAAAATGCTATTTCAAAAAGTGAAAACATGTTGTTTAATTAATTATGAATTAAAAATTAAGAACGTTGTTCAATTAAAAATTAAAAGTGATGAAATTCACCCGTTTTTAATTATTAATTTTTTCATTATTCATTAAGTGTAAGTATCAGTTTATCTCTCTCGAACACAGCGTTTTCGAAATGATTGCTGAATCTTATGGCATCATGTGGACATGCATTGACGCAAAGTTGGCAGAACATGCACGCCCCAAGGTCATATTCATATTTCACCAGGAATTTCTTTTTCTTTCCGTCCTCTGTCTCGCGTGTTTCGCTTGTTATACGTATCGTGCCGTTAGGACATGCCATCTGACATAATCCGCAAGCTATACATTTGTTATTCCCGTTTTCGTCTTTGGGCATCACTAGCATAGCGCGGTGACGTTCCGGGATGTACAGTGTGGTATGTCTGTTTTCTGGATAACGTTCTGTAATTTTCTTTTGCATGAACACCTTCATCGATGTACGCATACCAATCAGAAGACTCTTTATCCCGAAAGCATATCCGTTTATATAATCTTTAAAAGTAGACATATATTTTTTATTTTTTAGTTTTTAAGTTCTTAGTTGTTGTTTAGTTATTAGTTCTAACAACTCTTATATCAAACAACTTCATTTTTAAAATACCAGTCCGAACACTTTCATCACCGTCATTATCACAAGTACCAACAGTGAAAGCGGCATCAGATACTTCCATTCAAGTATAAGTACTTGGTCAATTCTCAGTCGTGGGAAAGTCCATCTTATCCACATCAGCAGGAATACCACGAAGAAGGTCTTACCAACAAACCATATCACACCTGGGATGTAGTCCATTATTGTGTTGAAACCCTCCAGTCCTGCTATGTGTAGCGGCATCCATCCTCCCAAAAACAGAGTGACGGCTATACCGGCAGTAATGAACAGATTCAGGTATTCAGCCAGATAGAAGAAACCGAAGTGCATACCAGAGTATTCTGTGTGGTATCCAGCTGTAAGTTCCTGTTCAGCTTCGGCAAGGTCGAACGGAGCACGGTTTGCTTCGGCATTTCCAGCTATCAGATAAATCACAAAAGCCATCAGTGCCGGCAGATGCCCCTTGAAAATGTTCCATCCATTTTCCTGATAAGCCACAATTTCCTGAATATCCATTGTGCCACACAGAATAACCATAGTGAGTACACTTAGTCCGATAGAAAGTTCGTAACTAATAATCATTGCTCCGCTTCGTACGGCACCAATCAGTGTGTACTTACTGTTACTACTCCATCCTGCAAGCAGAATACCCAAAACTCCGATGGATGAAGCTGCCAACACGAAGAATATACCAATATTCATATGAAGAATTTCTCCACCTTTGTTCCATGGCAGACATGAGAAAGTAAGGATAGAAGCCATGATTACCAGAAAGGGTGCCAGAGCATACAGGAACTTGTCTGAATTCTTTAGACTGATAATTTCCTTAGTTAGAATCTTAATAACGTCGGCTGGTACTTGTAGAAGTCCGCCACGTCCACCAACGCGGTCTGGTCCGATACGGCATTGGAATGCCGCACATACCTTACGCTCCATATATATCAGAATGATGGCCAATACTGCATACATCACCATGATGAATATTCCCACTGCAATACCCTCTATGGTGAAGGCCAGCCATTCCGGCATCAAGCCACACATTGTGCTGTGAATCCACATCAGCACCGGCTCCAGATTATAATAGTCAAACATTTTAGTCAAATAATAATTAATTAATTAAAAGTGAACTTATTAATAACTAATAATTGAGTTTGTAGTTCTTTACCCATTATTAATTCCCATCACCTGTCAATATCCGGAATTACAAAGTCCAGCGTACCGCCAATGGCTATCAGGTCCGCGATTTTCTGTCCTCGGCACACAGTATCCATTGTATCTACCAGCGGCAGTCCTGTAGAACGGTAGTGCAGGCGGTAAGGGTATTTGTCGCCATGACTTTCCAGCATCACTCCGAATTCGCCACGGCTGCTTTCCACAGAAGTAGAGAAGTTACCTTCAGGCAGTTTAATGATTGCTTTTGTCTTCACGCGGAATTCTCCCTCAGGAATATTGTCAATAAGTTGTTCTATGATATGGCAAGATTCCATAATCTCGTCCATACGTACCATGTATCGTGCAAACGAGTCGCCTTCAGTGCGTGTTATTTCTCGGAAATCTACCTTGTCATACATAGCATATGGATGATGTTTTCTCACATCGTTGCTCCATCCCGAAGCACGTCCTGTACCACCAGTTGCACCCAGTGATATTGCATCTTCGCGCGACAGTACTCCTACACCTACAAGGCGTTGGCGTGCAATGACGTTACCAGTAAAAATATCATGATAGTCCTTTATTACGCTTCGCAGATGCTTTATAAATTCTTTCACCTTACGCTGGAAGTCAGGATGTATGTCTGCCTGTACACCTCCTATTACGTTGTAGTTCTGAATCAGTCGTCCACCCGTAGTTTCTTCCATGATGTCCAGAATCATTTCCCTTTCTCTGAATCCATAGAAGAAAGGAGTAAGTCCGCCCATATCCATTACCAGACATGAGTAAAACAGCAGATGTGAGTCAATACGCTGTAATTCATCCATTATGGTGCGGATATACTGTGCACGTTCCGATATTTCTATACCGGCAGCTTGCTCAATACACATACACAGTGCATGGCGATTATGGTGAGCGCTCAGATAGTCCAACCTGTCTGTAAGCGCAAGAGTCTGTGGATAAGTAAGACTCTCGTTCATTTTTTCTATACCGCGGTGGATATATCCCAGGATAGGGTCAATGCGGCGTATGTTTTCGCCGTCAATAGAAGTACGCATACGCAATACACCATGAGTAGAAGGATGCTGTGGACCTATGTTTACTACGAAATCTTCGCTTCCGAATACTACATTTTCCTTTCCCTTTATTGTACCGTCAGGCATAAGGGTATATTCTTCTGTTACATCGGCGTTCTCTTCATTCTCCATGTTCAGTGGATTGGAGTTCATGTCATAGTCCTTGCGTAGCGGATAGCCTTTCCAGTCTTCACGTAGGAACAGACGGCGCATGTCCGGATTTCCTGTGAAACGAATTCCAAAGAAATCGAACACCTCACGTTCCTTTATCTTGGCTGTTTTCCACAGATTGCATACTGATGGCAGGAAAGCATTATCCCTGTCTGCAGTCACAGCTTTCAACACCATACGTGTTCCTGTGGCAGTACATTCCATATAATACAGTGCTCCCAGTCCTTCTTCTCCCCAGTCCATACCCACGATGTCGCGCAGATAGTCCATAGGCTGTTTTGCATCATACCTCAGTCTGGAAGCTTCGTTATATAAATCTTCAGCCTTAACCAATATTATATTGTCTGCATTCATGTTGTTCAATTAATAATTAAAAATTAATGACTAAAAGCGATGCTGAATTCACACATTCATGAATTAACTTCGTTGACTTTTAGTTCTTAATTTTTAATCCTTCATTATTAATTCTTTATTATTCCTTATTTACTATCTTCCTTCTTTTCCTTTCTGTTAACCCCTCCCAGGAAGCGCTCTACCTTTATTTTCCTCTGCAGCTGCATCATGCCATAATAGAAGGCTTCAGGACGTGGAGGGCATCCGGGGATGAACACGTCCACAGGAATGATTTTATCAATACCGTTCACTACATGATAGGAGTTTCTGAACGGTCCTCCGCTGATAGTACATCCACCCACTGCCACAACATACTTTGGTTCAGCCATCTGGTCATACAGACGTTTCAGTACCGGTGCCATACGGTGGGTTATAGTTCCCAATACCATAATCATGTCTGCCTGTCGTGGTGAGTTACGCGTAACTTCGAATCCAAATCTGGCCATATCATATCTGGCAGCTCCAAGCGCCATGAATTCTATAGCACAACAGCTGGTACCGAAGGTGAGCGACCACAATGAGTTGCTTCTTCCCCAGTTTATCAGTTCGTCTGCTGTTCCCACTATCACTCCGGCTCCATCGTCATTAAGTTGTTTTACCATCCGTTCCAGATAGTCGTTGTTGCGGAATTCCTCATACTTCATGCTGCGTATGTCCGTACGTTTTTTTATTTCCATTCCAGTGCTCCTTTCCGCCATGCATATGCCAGGCCTAAAATAAGAATACCCACAAAGAATGCAGCTCCGCATAGCGCATAAACCCCTGTTTGTGCTACTACTACTGCCCAAGGAAAGAGGAATACTGTCTCAATGTCAAACATCAGGAAGAGGATTGCAAAGAGATAGTAACCAGCCTTGAATTTAACCCACGATTCACCCCTGGTGGGGATACCACATTCGTAAGGCTCTCCTTTCTGTGGATTGAATGATCGTGGAGCGATTAGTTTGGCAATAGTCATGGCTGCTACAACCAGTGCTATAGCCGTGAGAATCACTACGATTAAAAAAATAAAATACATGATTTATTTGTTTTATAGTTATTGTTTATTCGAGACAACCTATATGAATTTTGTCTGTGTGCGCACACGAAGTGCATTTTCGTGTATATATATAGAATACATTACATTGAAAGATATCTAAATAATAATCTTTTCCAATGTATATATATAATAAATTTTAGGTGAATGAATAAGATTTTGTGAATTGGAGTAATATCCTGATTCAAAACGATAGTATTTATTGATACTATTGTTTTTTTGTACTCCTCCTATTAGTGGTAGTATAGATTTATTGTCATTATTGTCTTTAGTGCTTGAATATATAATACAAACAGGTATAGACAAATCCGCATATCTTGATTTAAGTATGTGATTTATTGTGCGTATCAGATAATTATCTGATGAAGATTCTTCAAATGATATATTTTTTTCGTTATTGGTCGATAATATGTTTTCTGTACATATATTTGTATTACATGCAGAAGCAGTATCTTCCGAAATGCCTTGCAATACAAATAAAGACAGTAGAACTACGAATATTATCCTCACCCAATAAATCATATAAAATAACTCTTACCAATTCAATTTCGCATGCAAAGTTAGAATATATTTTGCGTATAAAGGTTTTTTATTATGTTAAAAAACAGATTATCCGAAATATTTCTCCAATTTTTTTATCATGGCACCCAGACAGAAAACCACTACATGGTCATCTTTTTGAATTGTGGTATTACCTGTCACAAGTATACCTTCTCCATTTCTTATTAGACCTCCAATTGTTGCCCCTTTGGGAAGACCGATATCTTTTACAGGTGCTTTGGTTATCTTTGAACCTTCCTTAACTATGAATTCAGCAACATCGGCGTTGGCAAAAGTAAGACATTTTACGTTTGATACATCAGCTTTTAGCATCATTTGGTAGATGTGGCTTGCTGCAATGTATTTTTTATTTATCACAGTACCTATGTCCAGACTTTCTGCCATACTTATATAATCTACATTTTCTACTTCTGCGACTGTTTTGCTCACACCCATACGTTTTGCAGCCAGACAGGCTAGGATATTAGTTTCGGAATTACCAGTCAATGCCACAAAAGCTTCAGTGTTCTTTATTCCTTCTTCAACAAGAAGTTCCATGTCGCGTCCGTCGCCGTTTATCACCATAACGTCATCATCAACGATTTCTGTCAGCCTGTTACATCTGTTTTCATCCATTTCCACGATTTTTATTCTCATGTATTCAGGCAAGTATTGAGCAGTACGTACAGCAATTCTACCTCCCCCCATAATCATTACGCTTCGTACATCAGCTTCATTTTCGCGTCCTGATATCTTTCTGATGTATGGAATATATTTTTTTGTGGTCGTAAAATATACTATGTCGTTTAGTTTCACATAGTCGTCACCTCGTGGAATTATAGTTTCGTTTCCTCTTTTTATAGCTACTATATGAAAAGGAATACCTTGTCCTCCCAATTCATGAAAAGGAACATTCAGAATTTCTGCTTGCTCCCTCATTTTTACTCCAATCATGATTAGTGAACCTCCTGCAAATTCCCACCATTGTTTTATCCAGCTCATTTTCACTGCATCTACAATTTCTTTTGCAGCCAGCATTTCCGGATAAATAAGCGAGTGTACGCCTAATCCGCTGAAGAATTCTTTGTGTTTTGGCAATAAATACTCATAATTATCAATACGGGCAACTGTTTTTTTGGCTCCTAGATTGTTTGCAAGCATACATGCTGTCATATTCCTGCTTTCGTCAGGAGTTACAGCAATAAAAAGATCGGCACCTGCCACTCCGGCTTCCTTAAGTCCATTTATAGACGTAGGAGAGTAGTTTACTGTCATCATGTCAAGGTTACTGCTCATCTTGCCAAGTCTTTCCTGATTTTCGTCAATCAGTATAATGTCTTGATCTTCGCCTGCCAAAAGTTTAGCCAAATGTGTACCAACTGCACCAGCACCTGCTATTATAATTTTCATGAGTAATTATTTTTATTTCAAACTATTAGTTAATTTGATTATGGAATTATATATGCTTTCCTCGTCCAACCCGCATATTTTATATAGCTCATCTACGGTTCCGTGTTGTACAAAACCGTCTTTGATTCCTATCCTTTTAATGGAAGGGTTATATCCGTTTTCTGACATAAATTCAATAATGGCACTTCCTGCACCACCAGCTAGGACACCTTCTTCTATAGTCAATATCTTCTTGAAACGTCTGCCTATAGAATCAAGCATCTCATAATCTAGCGGTTTCACAAATCTAAGGTCGTAATGGGCTATGCTTATTGCTTTTTCATTTTCGGCTCTTTCTATAGCTTTTTTAGCTTTATATCCTATCGGGCCAAGCGATATGACAGCCAAATCATTTCCGTCTTTAAGCATTCTTCCCTTTCCTACAGGTATAGTTTCGAATTTGCATTTCCAGTCTGTTAACTGTCCTCTTCCTCTAGGATATCTTATTACGAATGGTCCCATATCCGGCTGTTGTGCAGTGTACATAAGTTTCCTCAGTTCATGCTCGTCCATAGGAACGGCAACTGTCAGGTTTGGAATAATTCTCATGTACGCAATGTCGAACATTCCATGATGTGTAGCTCCATCTTCGCCTACCAGTCCTGCACGGTCAAGGCACATGACAACGTTCAGTTTCTGTATGGCTACATCGTGTATTACATTATCGTATGCCCTCTGCATGAATGTGGAATAAATATTGCAGAATGGTATAAGCCCATCTTTAGCCATTCCACCGGAAAAGGTGACAGCATGCCCTTCTGCTATTCCTACATCGAAAACCCTGTGAGGCATTTCTTTCATCATAATATTCATGGAACATCCCGTAGGCATTGCTGGAGTAACTCCTACTATCTTATCATTCTGCTGTGCAAGTTCTAGGAGTGTATTTCCGAAAACCTCTTGAAACAGTGGTGGCAATCCTTCTGTTGAGGGTTTTATTTTCTCTCCCGTAGATTTATCGAATTTTCCCGGAGCATGCCATTCTGTAGCGCATTCTTCAGCGGGTTTGTATCCTTTTCCTTTTATTGTATGTATGTGTAATAGTTTTGGTCCACTCATGTCCTTTATTTCATTTAGGACTTTAATCATAGACATAGTATCATGTCCGTCAATAGGACCAAAATATCTGATGTTTAAACCTTCAAAAATATTTTGCTGCTGCATCAGCAATGATTTCAGACTGTTGTTGAACCTTATAATTGCTTTTTTTCTTTCTTCTGTAAGTAGTCCCCACTTGGCCATTTGCTTAGACATGGTGTTTCTAAAGCGGTTATACCCTTCTGAAGTATGCAGGTTTAGCAGATATTGTTTCATGCCACCGACACTGCGGTCGATTGCCATGTTGTTGTCATTAAGTATAATCAATAAATTATTAGGTGTTGCAGATGCATTGTTCAGGCCTTCGAAAGCCAATCCTCCACTCATAGACCCATCGCCTATAACAGCCACAATGTGTCTGTTTGTTTCTTTTTTTAAGTTTGCACTTACTGCCATACCCAGTGCAGCGGAAATGGAATTTGATGCATGTCCGCAGGTAAATGTGTCGTATTCGCTCTCTGATGGTGATGGAAATGGAGCCAATCCATTTAATTTCCTGTTTGTGAAGAACTTGTCACGTCTTCCTGTAAGTATTTTATGGGCATATGCCTGATGGCCTACATCCCATACTATACGGTCGTAAGGCGTTTTGAATGTGTAATGTAATGCGACGGTAAGTTCTATCACTCCCAAACTGGAACCAAAATGCCCCGGATTTCGTGAGAGTTCGTCTATTATCATCTCACGCAGCTCTTTGCAAACCTCAGGCAAGTTTTCTATTGGTAGTTTGCGAAGATCTTCAGGACTGTCAATATTGTCAAGGAATTTATATGATGCTTTATGTTCCATCTATACATTAATTAAACATTTCATCTACAAAAGTACTATAAATATATATATAGTCGTTACATTTGCAGTAAAAAATAATAAATATACATTGATATGGAACTGATTACCAAGACGGAATTACCCTTAGGGCAATGTGAAATAAAGCACTCAGACAGATTGATTTTGATAGGTTCCTGTTTTACGGAAAATATTGGAAATAAGCTGATGGACAGCAAATTCAGATGCGACATTAATCCATTTGGGATACTTTATAATCCTATGTCAATACATGAAGCTCTTACTCAGATTATTAATAAAAAAACTTATACTCATGATGATGTGATGGAATATCGTGGAGTATGGTTGAGTCTGATGCATCACAGTTCTTTTTCTTCTGACGACAGGGATACTTGTCTGGATAATATAAACAGTCGTATAGAATACAGTTATGATTTTCTTGCCAAAGCCGATTGGATTCTTATAACTTTTGGTACAGCCCGTGTATATACGTGGAATGAAAATGGACGTATCGTAGGAAATTGTCATAAGATGAATGAGAAGTTATTTACGCGTAGCATTCTTGAGGTTGATGATATAGTAAAATCTTATGTAGGTTTGATTTCAAGCATAAGGAATATAAATCCCGATATTAAATTTATTTTTACTGTCAGTCCGATACGTCATGCCAAGGATGGAATGCATGGTAATCAGATTAGCAAATCAGTCTTATTGCTTTCCATAGAAAAGATATGTTCTTTAAATGACAGATGTTATTATTTCCCTTCGTATGAAATTTTAATGGACGAACTTCGTGATTACCGTTTTTACGCTGACGATATGCTTCATCCTTCCGCTATGGCTGTAGATTATATTTGGGAAAAATTCTCAGAATCATTTTTTGGAAGAAAGACTACGGAGGTGATTAAATCATGGAATGAGATAAGCCGTGGCTTGAGACACAAGCCTTTTAATCCTAATAGTGAGGCGTATGCCGCTTTTTTAAGTCAAATACTGTTAAAAATAGGAGTACTAAAAGAAAAATTCCCGTACTTAGATGTCGAAAAGGAAATGAAATTATGTCGAACACTATTGAAGAAATAATCTCCATATTAAATGCTGAGCGTGTTGGAAACGCATCTGCAAGGATAGATTGGATACTGACAGATAGCCGGTCTTTGTGTTTTCCGGAAGAAACTCTCTTTTTTGCCTTAAAGACAAAAAGAAATGACGGTCATAAATACATATCAGAACTTTTTGACAGAGGGGTTAGGAACTTTGTTGTAAGCGACTTGCCGGAGGATTTGTCAAAATATAGTGAATGTAACTTTTTGAAAGTTTCCAACCCGCTGAAGTCATTGCAGCGCTTGGCGTCACATCATCGTGAGTTGTTTAATGTACCTGTAATCGGAATTACTGGTAGTAATGGAAAGACTGTAGTAAAGGAATGGTTATACCATATTATAAGTCCGAGTAAAATTGTTACAAGGTCGCCTAGAAGTTATAATTCGCAGATAGGAGTGCCATTGTCCGTATGGCTCATGAATGAAAATACCGAGATTGCAATATTTGAAGCCGGTATATCAGAGATGGGTGAGATGGAAGAGTTGAAACCTATAATCCGTCCAACTATAGGTGTGCTTACTAATATAGGTGGTGCCCATCAGGAAAACTTCACATCAGTGCAAGACAAGTGTATGGAAAAGCTGCAGTTGTTTAAGGATTGCGATGTCGTGATTTATAATGGCGACAATGAACTTATCAGCAACTGTGTTGCAAAGTCTTTGTTCGGTGCACGTGAAATAGCTTGGTCCATGAAAGACATGGAACGTCCTTTGTATATTGAAAGCATTGCAAAATTCAGTGATTATACTCAAATAAAGTATCGTTATCTGGGATTTATGAAGGAATACAGAATTCCTTTTATTGACGATGCTTCTATCGAAAATTCCATAAACTGTCTGGCTGTAGCATTGTATCTGATGATTTCGCCTGATGAAATAGCGGAAAGGATGCTTACTCTTGAACCTGTGGCCATGCGTATGGAAGTGAAAGAAGGCAAGAATGGTTGTACTCTGATAAATGACAGTTACAATTCGGATTTTGCGTCTTTGGACATTGCACTCGATTTCCTGGCACGTAGAACGGAAGATAAAGCTAGAAAACGTACTTTGATTCTATCGGATATTCTGGAAAGCGGACAGACTAGCAAACTTCTATATAGGCAAGTGGCTGAATTGGTACATAGTCGTGGAGTAGATAAAATAATAGGTGTGGGTCCGGAAATATCTGCATCGGCTTCCAGGTTTCAGATTGAAAAATATTTCTTTAATAAGACTTCTGAGTTGTTGGAATCCGGAATATTGGAAACTTTGAAAAATGAAGTTGTTCTCATAAAAGGTGCCCGTGTGTTCCATTTTGATGATATAACAGACTGTATGGAACTCAAAGTGCATGAAACCATACTTGAAATCAACCTTGGAGCACTGACTGAGAATTTGAATTATTTTCGTAACAAATTGCGACCGGAAACCAAGATGGTGTGTATGGTCAAGGCATCTGCTTATGGAGCCGGAGCTTTTGAGATAGCTAAAACATTAGAGGAGCATAGAGTGGATTATCTGGCCGTGGCTGTAGCCGATGAAGGTGCAGATTTGCGTAAAGCCGGAATACACTGCCCTATTATAATAATGAATCCGGAACTTACGGCTTTCAAAACAATGTTTGACTATCGTCTTGAACCGGAAATCTATAGTTTCAATATTCTTGAGGAACTTATAAAAGCAGCAGAAAGAGAAGGGGTAAGCAATTTCCCTATTCATATAAAAATAAATACGGGTATGAACCGTCTGGGATTCGAGCCATTCCAGATTCCTCTTTTACTCGATAGATTGAAACGTCAGTCTGCTGTGATACCGCGTTCTGTTTTCTCACATCTTGTAGGAAGTGACTCTGAACGTTTTGACCCTTTTACTAGAAGACAGATTGAAACATTCGAGGAAGCTGCAGCTGTACTTCAGAATGGATTCTCTTTCAAGATATTAAGGCATGTATGCAATACAGCCGGTATAGAAAGATATCCAGGTGCGCAATTTGATATGGTAAGATTGGGAATAGGTTTATATGGTATTGACCCATATACCGGAAAAATGATAAATAATGTCGGTACGTTGAAAACTACCATATTGCAAATACACGATGTAAAAGCAGAAGACACTGTTGGATATAGCAGAAAGGGAAGACTTGACAGAGATTCGCGTATTGCTGCAATACCTATAGGATATGCCGACGGTTTGAACCGCAAGCTGGGTAATGGAAATGGATATTGTATTGTAAATGGTAAGAAAGCTCCGTATGTAGGTAATATATGTATGGATGTATGCATGATTGATGTAACCGATATTCAGTGTAAGGAAGGTGATAAGGTAGAGATATTTGGTGAGAACTTGCCTGTTACTACTTTGGCTGAATGGTTGGATACGATACCTTATGAAATATTGACTAGCGTGTCGATGAGAGTGAAAAGAGTATATTATCAAGATTGATATTTAATAAATTGGCAACTAAATCCAGTACATTTCAGAGTATTGATATTTAAACATGAAAACGCCTTGATGTTTTGATTAAAACGATAGTTCGTTTTACCTGAAACGTCAAGGCGTTTCTGTTTACAATGTAATTTTACCCTAAATAGAGGTTATGGCATTGTAGTATCGGATTTTATAGCTAACTTTGTATGATAACTTATTTCGAATAAAAAACATGTCCGAAACCCAGCTATTGTCCGATATATTGAATGACTCTCCGTGTACGGAGCTTTTGCGTCTGCGAAACAGAGAGATTATTGTATTGTTTCTGTACGAAACATTCTACAAGCACAGAGAACCTGTAGCTTACGATTCACTGAAGATGCGACTTTCAGATTATCTTTCTTCCATCAATCTGGAAAAAGATGAGGAGAATGATATAAATGTGTTCGATTCGTACGACGAGAAGGCATACAAGTATATTCAGAAATGGACTGACAAAGGTTTTCTGCGTAATTATCAGGAAGAAAGCGGTGAGGTTTTCTACGAACTTTCATCATATTCCAGTAAGGTTATAGACTGGCTTCTTGGTCTGAAGAAAGACGAGTTTGTGGGAACTGAGTCAAAGTTTATGAATCTTTACGGACAGATAAAGGAACTTGTGGAGTTTACTAACGAAGACCCGGAGGAACGTATACGTCTGCTGGAACAGAAAAAGATGGAGATTGAACATCAGATTCAGAGTCTCAGGGCCGGTGAGTCTGCTATGGTCTATGAAGATTATCAGGTACTTCCACGTTTCCGGGACATTACACGTACGGCAAAGGAACTTCTTTCCGATTTCAAGGAAGTGGAAGACAATTTCAAGTCCATTACAAAATCCATATATCAGAAACATGCCGAAGGTGATGTCTCGAAAGGCGATATCCTGGGATATACGTTCGATGCACTCGAGAAACTGCAGCAGAGTTCGCAGGGAAAGAGTTTCTATGCTTTCTGGGATTTTCTTATGACACCATCCATGCAGGATGCATGGGACAATATGGTGGACGATTTGTATCATTCCATTGACCCGTCGCAAATACGCCAGGAAGATATGTTCCTTAAAAACATGAAGCAATATCTCTATAATAGCGGAAAAAAAGTATATCAGGCCAATGACAAGATGGCGGACAAACTGAGCCGTATAATATGCGAGAACAGTAATTCGCAGTCAGCAGCATCGAAACGTGTCATTCAGGACATACAGTCTGTACTTCTTCAGTTGGCAAGTCAGAACATAAAACCTGATGTTTCGCTTGAACTGGAGACAATGCCGGAAATTTCCATGCCTATAGAGAGAAAACTTACTCTTGAAAAGACTGACGATGTGAACTACAACAATGTGATAGAAATAGCCAGTGCAGACATTTCCGAGGCTGAACATGCGGATAAACTGTTTGTAAGTCATGGTGTTGACCGCGCTATATTGAAACAGAGAATACACGATTCGCTTAAACGTCGCAAGCAGGTTTCTCTGTCCGATGTGGTGGAGGAAAGCGGAGGCTTGGAGAAAGGACTGGCAGAACTGTTCGGATATATCAGTGTTATACGCGGATTCAGACATACCATAAATGCCGACCGCACACAAACCATACCGTTTAACAGCGAACTGAAGAAATCAATTATAATACCGGAAATTATTATCTTAAAATGAATATAGATTCTATAATAGCACCTTACGGACGTACTGTAGTGCGTCTGCTGAAAGGTCCCGTTGAGGCTACAGATACTAATGCGTGGGAGGATATACTGAACTATCAGTCGGAGATAAACAAGTATCTCATGAATATAGGTATAGAACTGATAGTGAAACGCGACGAAGGTTTTGCATACATCAAGCAGATAGTAGATGATGAGGACAGGACTACCGGACTTATTCCGCGCCAGCAGCTTGGTTTTGAGATATCAGTGATTCTGATAATCCTCAGACAGATGCTCGAAGAGTTCGACAGCAATATGGATGAGCTATATGCCACAGAGCGTTTTGTCAGCGCCGACGAGCTGAGGGAACGAATAGAGATATTCCTTCCTGAGCGTTTCAACAGAGTTAAGCTACTCAGCGAGATAGACACCTATATCAACCGTATTGTGTCGCTGGGATATCTGAAACTGATAAAGCGCGACAATGTGAATACATATCAGATTCACAGAATAATAAAAGAGAAAGTAACATTGGACAAACTACAAGAATTTAAGGATAAACTGCAAGAATATGTTGAGTCTGTTTAGTACC
>CALUPA010000036.1 GCA_944322395.1 uncultured Phocaeicola sp. | reverse complement strand
TATTTATCATATTATGAACTTCTTCTGCAATATTTTTTGCAAAATCTTCTATTTTCATGCTTCCTTTGTCGCCTTCGCCCTGTTTTCTTACGGCTACTTCGCCATTTTCAGCTTCTTTTTCACCTACGATAAGCATATATGGAATACGTTTCATTTCATTGTCACGTATTTTTCGACCTATTTTCTCATTTCTGTCATCAACCAAAGCACGGATATCATATTTCTTAAGTTCCATACGAACCTTATCTGCGTAGTCGTTGAATTTTTCTGAGATTGGAAGGATAGCTACCTGATCAGGAGTCAACCACAATGGGAACTTACCAGCCGTGTGTTCGATAAGAACAGCAACGAAACGTTCCATTGACCCGAATGGAGCACGGTGAATCATTACAGGACGATGTTTTTGGTTATCTGAGCCCATATATTCCAACTGGAATCTTTCAGGCAAGTTATAGTCTACCTGAATAGTACCCAACTGCCAACGGCGTCCGAGAGCATCTTTCACCATGAAGTCTAGTTTTGGACCATAGAACGCAGCCTCGCCATATTCGATTTTTGCAGGCAATCCTTTTTCCTGACAAGCTTCAATAATAGCCTGTTCTGCCTTTTCCCAATTTTCTTCCGATCCGATATATTTTTCACGGTTTACTTTATCCCTCAATGAAATCTGAGCTTCAAAGTTCTGAAGTCCCATTGAAGTAAACACTATTGAAATGATATCCATTACACGCAAGAACTCATCTTTAACCTGGTCAGGACGACAGAACAAGTGAGCGTCATCCTGTGTAAAGCTACGTACACGAGTCAATCCGTGCAACTCACCACTCTGTTCATAACGACATACAGTACCAAACTCTGCAATACGCAAAGGAAGGTCACGATATGAACGTGGAGAATTCTTGTAAATCATACAGTGATGAGGACAGTTCATAGGTTTCAAGAAGTACTCCTCACCTTCTTCAGGAGTATGAATTGGCTGGAATGCATCTTTACCATATTTTGCATAGTGTCCTGAAGTAACATAAAGAAGTTTGTTACCGATTGGAGGACACATTACTTCCTGATAGTCATATCTTGACTGGATACGGCGCAAGAAATCCTGCAGACGTATACGGAGAGCTGTACCTTTTGGCAACCACATAGGCAATCCCTTACCTACTGTATCGGAGAACATGAACAAATCCATTTCCTTACCAATCTTACGATGGTCGCGTTTTTTAGCCTCTTCCAGCAATGCCAGATATTCATCAAGCATTTTTTTCTTAGGGAAAGAGATACCATAGATTCGTGTCATCTGCTTGCGGTCTTCCTGACCTCTCCAATAAGCACCTGCTACAGAAAGCAGTTTCACAGCCTTGATAGGAGCTGTCGATGTCAAGTGCGGTCCACGGCACAAGTCTGTAAATGCACCCTGAGTATAAGTAGTGATATGTCCGTCTTCAAGTTCTGAGATAAGTTCACACTTGTAAGTTTCTCCTCTTTCGCCGAACATCTTCAAGGCATCTTCCTTAGATATATTTTCACGAACCAAAGCTTCTTTTTTAGCAGCCAGTTCCATCATTTTCTTTTCGATTGCAGGCAGGTCACCTTCTTTAATTACAGCCTCACCCGGATCTACATCATAATAGAAACCGTTTTCGATAGCCGGACCTATACCAAACTGTATTCCAGGATAAAGTTCCTGAAGAGCTTCTGCAAGCAAGTGTGCACTTGTATGCCAGAATGCATGTTTACCCTGTTCATCATCCCATTTATATAAAACGAATTCAGCATCTTCGTTTATAGGACGACTCAAATCAATAGTCTCACCATTAACACTGCAAGCCAGCACATCCTGTGCCAGACGAGAGCTAATGCTTTCTGCAATCTGCAGACCGGTTACACCTTCGTTATATTCACGAACCGAACCATCCGGGAAAGTTATCTTAATCATGATTTTATATTTTAATCTTATTTTACTTCAATTTTATCCGCAAAAATAGTAAAAGTTTCTTTAATAGGTTTCTTTTCTATATAAAATGTCATTTTTCTTTTACTGTAAAGCGTTTTATGATATTATAAGCCGAGAACAATCCCAACTCGCCAGCCTTACTCAAATCCTGGATTCCCAATCGGTTATTACCAAGGAATATGTGTGTAAGCCCCCTGTTAAAATAGGCATCTGCCATATTAGGATCTATTTCCAACACCTTATTATAGTCAGCTATCGCACCTCGGTAGTCTTTCATTATAGTAAGGATGTTCGCTCTGTTATAATATGCGTATACGAAATCCGGAGCCAGTTCTATAACTTTATCCAAATCTTCACGTATCTTGGCATAGTCCAAAGTTCTTACCTGTGCTGTCTTATCATCCGCTACCACAATTTCGAAACTCTTTTCTCTCTTTTTATACTCCAGTTCCTTGTAATGAATCAAAGCGCGGCTGAAATATGCCGGGAAGAAAGTAGAATCTCTTTCAACACATTCATTCAGGTCATTCAAAGCATTATCAAAATCTTGTACCAGATAGAAATCCAAAGCACGCGAGTAATAGTTCAATGCATTATCGGGATTACCTGCTATAGCTGCCGACAATTGGTCAATTGAATTAAAATGCAGTTTTACCTGAGCTTCGCTCAAAGCCATTTCATTATTAGTTATAATAAGTCGTTCAGGGAAAAGATGCTTCTCATTCATCTGAGCAATCTTATTATAGAAATTAATCTGTCTTCTTACTTCATCCTTACGTTCATAATAAGTCAGGGCAAACATAGGTTGCGGCAAGATATTGATATTTTTGTCCTGTACCCTTCCGCGATAATTTGTCTTATATTTACTTTCCGTATCATCATTGTCTGCTACAACAATTTTACGGTAATTGTTCATATTTTTATCCGACTTCTTTCGTGTTTTATCGTTCGAGGCAGTATTGTTTTTCGTACCATTCTGTGCATCAATCTGAGCTTTAAGTACTACTATTTCATCAGCATCAGCTCTCTTCAAATCCCCCATCTTTCTATATGCTTCAGCCCTGCACTGATATCCAGGCATAAAGTTAGGATATTCATCAAGAACAGCTGTGTAGTCCGCTACAGCTCCTTTGTAGTCACCTGTTTTGCTACGCAACAATCCTCTGTTGAATGCTGCCATCAAGTTATCAGGCTCAACACTCAGTACAAAATCAAAATCTTCTATAGCCCTATTGTCATCACCCACTTGTGCTCTGAGCAAACCACGGTTATAGTGACCTATAAGATTATTCTTGTCGATATCCAAAGCAATATCATAGTCAGACATTGCTCCACGAAGGTTATTCTGATAGTATCTTGCAAGAGCCCTGTTTATATATATACCGGAATTTTTGAATGACAATCTTGCAGCCTCATCAAAATCAGACTCTGCTTCGGCATACTTTCCTCTCTGCATAAACAGTACAGCCCTAGAAGCCCAAGGATCAGGATTATATCTGTCCATTTCTATAGCCTTGTCAGCATCAGTCATGGCCTGCAGTGTATCCTTCATCTTCAGAGACACCTCAGTTCGCATTAAATAAGCGTCTGTATACTTAGGAGAAATAGAAATAAGCGTATCAAGTTCGGCTCTAGCTTTGGAATAGTCCTTTTTCTGTATTCTGCATAATATAAGATTGTGCCATAGAGCCTCATTCTCCGGTTCTATGTTCAATGCTTTTTGATAATCAGCTATTGCACCGTCAAAATTGTTCTGACGTATTCTCGAAATACCTCTTATCTGATATGTATTAGCCACGAACGGATTACGTTCGATAGACTCTGTACAATCGGCTTCAGCTCCCTGAAAATCATCGAGGTTAATCTTCGCCAATCCCCTATAAAAAAAAGGCTCGGCCAAGTATGGCTTTGCATTTATAACCTGATTAAAGTACTGTATGGACAATACATAGTCCTCAAAATAAAGAGCATTCTTACCTATGGTCATAACCCTGTCAGTATTGATTTGCGACAGGGCCACCACAGGCATCATCAAGCCTATATATAATATGTATAGAAGCTTTTTTATCATTTTACAGTTTTCACCTTGTAAGCACAACGGGCTTTTCCTTCAACCATTTTGTTCAGTTTTCCCTTAATCATCTGTTTCCTTAGCGGAGACAAGTGGTCAATAAACATTGTACCGTCCAAATGGTCAAATTCATGCTGCATAACCCTTGCCAGATATCCTTCCACCCATTCATCATGCGGATTCATATCTTCATCAAGATAAGTTACACGAATTTTGTCAGGACGCTTTACACTTTCATGTACTCCTGGCAAACTTAGACATCCTTCTTCCATAGAAACCATCTCCTCTCCTGTTTCTATGATATGAGCATTGATGTAAGCTTTGCGGAAATCCTTGAATTCAGGCATATCGTCCGACAGTACATCCAGATTTATCACAACTACACGAATAGGAAGTCCAATCTGAGGAGCTGCCAATCCCACACCGTCTGCACGGTCCATAGTTTCGAACATATTGGCAATAAGTTCTTTCAAATCCGGATAATCAGGAGTTATATCTTCGGCCTCCTTACGCAATACAGGTTGGCCATATACATAAATCGGTAAAATCATATTTATTGTTTTTATTCTGTTTATTAATATTTTTTCGATTCAAGATAAGACTGTAGAATTATAGTAGCGCTTATTTCATCCACCAAGGCCTTGTTCTGTCTGTCCTTTTTCTTTAGTCCTCCTGTCAGCATAGCCTGATGTGCAAGCACTGAAGTAAACCTCTCGTCTACCAACTCGACCGGTATATCCGGTAGTATTTTTTTCAATCTGTTCATAAAAGGGATAATATTCTTCATATTCTCCGAATCCTCATAGTTCATCTGTTTCGGATGACCTATTATAATTCTTTCCACCTTTTCCTGACTGACATATTTCTGTATGAACTCCACGAGCTCGTGCGTAGCAACAGTAGTAAGTCCGCTTGCAATAATCTGCATCGGATCTGTCACTGCAATTCCTGTACGCTTCCTACCGTAGTCTATAGCTAAAATTCTACTCATAAGTGGTGGCAAATTTACGAATTAATTTATTATCGTCTTGTATATAAGACTTAAAAAATCATAGTATTTGGTTAATACACCAATCCTACATTGTCTACCCAAAGCGTATTACCCGGAGAACCCACAAAAGCTCCACCGATACTTGAAGTAAACTGTACGAGAATATGTGTAGGAGTTTCATCCTTTCCTGCCCATCCGTTTTCTTTTATCATCACACTCTCTCCCTTACTGTTGCGAGCATGATATCCGCCCGTACCCAAAGCCATAAGTTCAGGCACATAATTTGGATTTCCTGTTATATCACCATACATTATTTCATACGTAGCCTCATTCTTCCAGTCGGACGATGCAGTATATTTTACAGCTGCAGTACCAACTCTTTTGGCTATGATATTGCCGTCAGCATCTTCTGTCCTTTTCTGAAGATAACAAACCATTATGGCGGCATCCCTTCCTTTCACAACTGATTTTTTGCTAAACCCGGTCAGACGGATTCTGTCTTTTTGCTCAGACATTTTCACTTTATAGTCATACCGTATTGCTTTGGGTCTTTTAGTAAACGGCACCCCGCAGTTCAAAGCCTTTTCACCATCCTTCGTACTTGTTATAGGCTCTTTCATGTCACCAAGAAACATTGAACCGGAAGCCAATACAGTTATATTCACAAGCCCTAATACCTTTACACTTTCTATATGTGTCTCAAGACGTGCGCACTTTCCATTCAAACGTTTTTCCGGATAAACACTGGTATTTGTCTTGACTATTCCCACTACCTTTGCCATTACATTGGAATTTCCCCATGGCGAACCTCCCTTATTAACATAAGGATTATTCCCGTCAAGTTCCATTTCCGGACCTAATTCATAGAGATATTTCACATTACCGCCTATTAAAGATGATTCTTCTATCTTTCGTGTCACCCAATAATCCATGTCACCATACTTGAACAACTCGAATTTTTCCTGAGCAAATGCCGACATCACAGCCAACAGAGCTATTAAGCTTGCATAATACCTATTTCTCATAACGTATTTTTATTCTATATTACGAACCGCAAAGGTATAAAAAAAAGCGACAGCACATATGCCATCGCTTATAATATGATAAATGGAATAATAATTCCTAACTATATGCCACATTATCAATACACACGGTACAATAACCATGATCCCTGGAAATCCTGACGATTAGGGTATTTTGCCTTGAAAGCATCTCTTGCAGCAGCAGCCTCTTCTCTAGTATCAAAAGAAGAAACAATGACACGATACATATTACGTTCTGCATTATATACCACTTTTGCACTATAACCCTCAGCATCGAGAGTAGACTTTAATCCGTCGGCATTTGCCTTGACTCCAAAGCTACCACATACCACACTAAAAGCTTTAAGTCCGTCGCCAGAAACAAGTTCAACCTTTTCCTCACGCACTGGAGCCGGAGCAACTGGAGCCGGAGCAGTTTCTACAACTGGAGCAGCCTCAACCACAGGTGCAGCCTCAACTACAGCTTCCTGTTCTTTCGCAGCCTCTGCCAACTCATTTTGTTTAGCTTTTTCGTAAGCCTTCTTATATGCACTTTCACTTGATTTACAAGAAGAGAATGCCAGAACGAGGCATAATCCCATTCCTAAGACGAATAATTTTTTCATGTTGCCTTATATTTATTTGTTTTAATAATTTGCTAACTTAGTTTTTTCTTGACAAAAGTAGTAATATAAACCTTTCCATGCTGTTAAAAACAGTTAATTATACAGTAGAGTAAATAAATTGCTAATTTTTAGCGGACAAATGCAGACAAAATACAATCTTTTTTATTAGATTTGTGGAAAGCAAATTTAAACCTGGTATGATTTTCATACACACTGATAAAACATAATTATCATGAAAGCATTAAACATTGTAGCAGCATTCTTGGGCGGAGTAGCTCTTGGTGCAGCAGCCGGAATCTTATTCGCTCCGGAGAAAGGCGAAGACACTCGTAGAAAAATAGCTGAAATCCTTCGTCAAAAAGGAATCAGGCTTAACCGTGCTGAAATGGAAGACTTAGTTGACCAGATTGCAGCAGAAGTAAAAGATGCCGAGTAAAAAAACGAACAGACAGCAAGTATAAAGACTGTCAAGCCAAGTAATTGAGAAAAGCTCACTAGGGATTTTAAAAGGAAAAGCCGCTCACGCATAAGCGACTGACGGAACTTCCTTTTAAACTTCCCTTTTTTATTAATCGCAAAGTAAAGATATTAATATGTTTGCCAACGACAAAAGTATTGACAATCTGGAAGCACTATTCAAAGAAATAAAAAAATACATAGAACTTCAGGGACAATACATCAAACTTGACCTGGTAGAGAAACTGACTATCCTCATATCTACACTTATTCTTATATGTGTATTAATAGTCCTGGGAATGACAGCTTTGTTTTATTTCTCTTTTATGCTGGTCTACACTATAGATTCATTCGTAAACAACATAATAGCCAGCTATGCCATAATAGGCGGATGCATACTGTTGCTGGGAATCGCAATATACATACTACGACAAAGGATTATTTTCCAGCCAATGGTGAACTTTCTGGCTAAACTATTCCTTGAAGACAAAGACAAAGAAGAGAATAACCCTAAACAGTAATCTATCATGAACGATATTACCAAATATAGCATACAAATAATTTCGGAAAGGAAGAAAAACAAAAAAGCTGAACTCAGACGCTCAAAAGAAAGAATACACGAACTGACTCAGAATCTTTTTTCTCCTCCTGAAACCAAAAACAAGATGGACCTCATGATGCATCACTTCAACACAGGAATGGCTGCATACGACGGCATCATGACCGGAATTAAGATATACAGAAGAATAAAAGATATATTTTCCGGCAGAAAACACAAAAAACTATCATAGACTCATTGTATAAAAAAAGATAAATCATTCTAATTCATAGCATAAACTGTTATTTTTATTATGTTTGTGCTGAATTTCAACTTAATATTTACAAACAGAAAAAACTTATGAAGAAAACTTGGATTATCATCACTATTATTGCCGTAATAGCAATTGCAGTAATTTACAGTATTTCATCCTACAACTCGCTCGTATCGCAGGACGAATCGGTAAGCACAGCATGGAGCAACGTAGAAAACCAGTACCAGCGCCGTGCCGACCTTATTCCTAATCTGGTGAATACAGTAAAAGGATATGCAGCGCACGAAAAAGAGACCTTGGATGCTGTAGTATCGGCCAGATCAAAAGCTACTCAGGCTACTATAAGTATTGACGACCTTACACCTGAAAAACTTCAGGCATACCAGAAGGCACAAGGTGAAATAGGTGCTGCACTCGGCAGACTGCTTGCTATAACAGAGAACTATCCGGACTTGAAAGCAAACGAAAATTTCCAGGCTTTACAGGCACAGCTTGAAGGCACAGAAAACAGAATCAGCGTGGAACGCAGAAAATTCAATGAAATAGCCAAAGGATATAACACAACAATCCGCCGTTTCCCTAAAAACATAATAGCCGGACTTTTCGGATTCGAGAAACGTCCTTATTTCGAGGCAGCCGAAGGTTCTGAAAAAGCACCTGAAGTAAAATTCTGATACAACTATGAGAAGACTGCATTTCGTAGCAATACTGCTCGCATTGTGTTGCTGCTTGACGGCTAAAGCAAAAGAATACAAGGTAGAGGATGTTCCTATGGTACATCTTATGAACCGTACCCGCTACGTCAGCAATCCTGACAATATTCTATCTGCCTCCACAGTTGCCGCCATAGACACCACACTGTTTTCATTGGAGCAGAAAACAGGAATACAGGTTCTTGTAGTAGCCGTAGAACAGATTGAAGGCGGCGACTGTTTTGACTTCGCATACCGCCTAGGTCAGGAAAACGGCGTGGGACAAAAAGAGAAAGACAACGGTCTGGTTATACTTCTCGTAACAGGCGAACGCTGTATACAGTTTGCCACAGGTTACGGACTTGAAGGCGTGTTGCCGGACGCCATTTGTAAAAAGATACAGGTGAGATATATGAATAAAGCTTTCTCACAAGGCAACTGGGATGCTGGTATGCTTGCCGGAATAAAAGCCGTAAGAGGATACCTTGACGGAGAAAGCGAAAGTCCTGACAAACAGAATTCCGGTTCAGGAGGGGATTCCGGAATGCTGTTCCTGTTGCTCTTTGGCGTTATAGGATTCACGATGTTCTATCTTTGGCTTAATGTCCGACGCCAGAGACGTTGCCCCAAATGTCATAAACAGACTATGAAAGTCATTTCAAGACGTACAATAGCAAAATATTCTACCTACCATATTGAAGAAATAGTGTCATGCTGCTCAAACTGCGGACATTGCATACGCAAGGAACAGCGCGTGGACGACGAAAACAATCATCACCACGGCAGAAGAAGCGGACCGTTCGGTGGAGGAATCTTCATGGGAGGAGGATTCGGTCGCGGAGGTTTCGGAGGCGGTGGCTTCGGCGGTGGAAGTTTCGGCGGAGGCAGCTTCGGAGGTGGAGGTGCCGGAAGCAAGTTCTAATCACAAATACAGACATTTCCTGGTGCCGACTATGGTCGGCAACACTGTCTACTAAAGTCAGTAGCATTACCCACTACAGTCGGTAGCACTGTCCACTATAGTCAGCACCAAAATTTATACTGTCATTTCGGCTATAAATACCGAAATTAACCAACCATAAATACATTAATATTATAAACCAAGATACAATGTACAACAACACGTTTGGAAATATATTCCGTCTGACCAGCTTTGGTGAGTCACACGGAAAAGGTATAGGAGGAGTAATAGACGGTTTCCCAGCCGGAATACATATAGATATGGATTTCATCCAGAAAGAGCTCTACAGAAGAAAGCCGGGACAGTCTGCCATAACAACGGCACGCAAGGAATCGGACCAGGTGGAATTCCTTTCGGGTATATACGATGGTGTTTCTACAGGATGCCCCATAGGTTTTGTGGTGTGGAACACCAACCAGCATTCAGGCGATTATGACAATATGAAGGATGTTTTCCGCCCGTCGCATGCCGATTTCACTTATACACAGAAGTACGGATTGCGCGACCATCGCGGAGGAGGTCGTTCGTCGGCACGCGAAACCATCTCACGCGTTGTTGCCGGAGCATTGGCAAAAATAGCTTTAAAACAACTTGGTGTCGAAATTACGGCATACACATCGCAGGTGGGCGAACTGAAACTCGACAAGGATTATACTTCATACAATTTAAACGAGATTGAAAAGAATCCGGTAAGATGTCCGGACCCTGTCATGGCACAGACTATGGCGGAACTCATTCTGAAAACCAAAGGAGAAGGCGACACCATAGGAGGAACTGTGGACTGTGTAATTAAGGGATGCCCCATCGGACTCGGTCAGCCGGCATTCGGAAAACTCCATGCAGCACTCGGAAATGCCATGCTCACTATCAATGCTGCAAAAGGTTTCGAATACGGACAAGGATTCGGCAACATGCACATGAAGGGAAGTAAGCAGAACGACATTTTCTATAACGACAATGGCAAGATAGCATTACGTACAAACCGTTCAGGAGGTATCCAGGGTGGTATAAGCAACGGTCAGGACATATACTTCAAGGTGGCATTCAAACCCGTTGCAACAGTACTCATGGAGCAGCCTACCGTAGACAAGGACGGCAACGAAACAATCCTCAAAGCCAGAGGACGCCATGACCCATGTGTACTTCCAAGGGCAGTGCCAATAGTAGAGGCTATGGCAGCCATGACCATTCTAGATTATTATCTGTTAAACAAAACAACAACTCTATAACCATGGAAATAAAAAAATACATTGAAGAAAACGAACAGCGTTTCATCGACGAACTTTTCAGCCTGATACGCATACCTAGCATCAGTGCCCTGCCACAACACAAGGAAGACATGCTGGCATGCGCTGAAAGATGGAGACAACTCCTCATAGAAGCCGGTGCAGACGAAGCCATAATCATGCCTTCACAAGGCAACCCACTGGTATATGCTGAAAAGAGAGTCAGCCCGGATGCACCTACAGTATTGATATATTCGCACTATGATGTGATGCCAGCCGAACCGCTCGAACTCTGGAAAAGCAATCCGTTTGAACCGGAAATAAGAGACGGACACATCTGGGCAAGAGGTGCCGATGACGACAAAGGACAAGCTATGATTCAGGCCAAGGCATTTGAATATATGGTACGCGAAGGACTCTTGAAACACAACGTAAAATTCATTTTCGAAGGTGAAGAGGAAATAGGTTCACCTAGCCTTAATGCTTTCCTGAAAGAGCACAAGGAACTGCTTAAGGCTGATGTGATATTAGTATCAGATACAAGTATGCTTGGTAAGGAACTTCCATCACTAACTACTGGTCTGCGCGGACTGGCATATTGGGAGATAGAAGTCACTGGTCCTAACCGCGACCTCCATTCCGGACATTTCGGCGGAGCTGTAGCAAATCCTATCAATGTGCTGTGCAGCATGATAGACAAGATTACTGACACCGACGGACGCATCACAATACCTCATTTCTATGACGACGTAGAAGATGTTCCGGCAGAAGAACGCGAGATGATTGCAAACATTCCTTTCGATGAAGAAAAATACAAGAATGCTATAGGAGTGAAAGCATTGAAGGGCGAAAAAGGATATTCAACTCTTGAACGCAACAGTTGCCGTCCATCATTCGACGTGTGCGGTATCTGGGGAGGATATACAGGCGAAGGCTCTAAGACTGTACTTCCGTCAAAAGCATACGCAAAGGTTTCGTGCCGACTTGTGCCACACCAGAACCACGAAAAGATTTCGCAACTGTTTGTTGACTATATCAACGCAATAGCTCCTGAATACGTACAGATGAAAGTAACTCCTATGCACGGTGGCGAAGGTTATGTATGCCCTATTTCACTTCCTGCATACAAGGCAGCCGAAAAGGGATTCGAAAAAGCATTCGGCAAGAAGCCGTTGGCTGTACGCCGCGGGGGAAGTATTCCTATCATAAGTGATTTCGAACAGATTCTTGGAATAAAGACAGTACTGATGGGATTCGGACTTGAAAGCAACGCCATCCATTCTCCAAACGAGAATTTCCCTCTTGACATATTCCGAAAAGGAATTGAGGCTGTGGTTGAGTTCCATAAAGAATACAGCAGTCAGAAATAAATTAATACATATAAAAAACGGTTTCAATATCATTTTCAGATACATGAAACCGTTTTTTTCATTTATACAGTAGCTTTATTCAGGCAAAGCTACAATTCCCAATTTCTTCTTACCGTCCATCTTCACGGTTAAAGGTTTCTCAAACCTTACCCAGCGCAGATACTTGGTTTCCTCCACAGCCGGCAAACTGTTCAGGAATTCCTGATTATAGATACCGTCATTCATAAACGCATTGATGGTGAAATATCCTACACCAAACGATGTCAGATTCTGGAAGAAGTGAGTTCCCTGACTCGGGTCAACACGATAATTGGTCAGTCCGGCCTCTACTATTATTCTTGCTGCAGAGATGTTAGGCCACTTCACCGGTATTCCCAGCCATGTGTCACTACTACCCCATCTGCCCGGACCTACAAGTACATAGTGCTTTCCTTCGTCCAGGAATTTCCTGTTCAGTTTCTCTATATCATATGCTATCAGCTGATTGTTCGATGCTGAATATCCATCTGTCTTTACATAAACCACATCGCATATGTCATCCATTGTTCCATGACCAAGTGAGTTCTCACTCTTCAATATTATCTTGTCTTCAGGAATCAGACTCAAATCTTCATCCAGGTCTGCCTTTATATCAACCATCGGACGTATCTGAAGGAGATAGAAAACTCCGGTCTTCTTGCTGGCATCGAAGTTTACTGCAAACTCTATTTCTACCGGACGGCGCATTTCGCCCTGGCCATACTTCTGTGCCAATTGCAACAGACGGGGCAACGGGAATACATCATGCTGGAGAATATTTGCAAATGTAATTAATTTTCTTCCGCCCGGATAGATACCGTCGCGTATCACCATGTCATATGGGTCGTATGTTGACGCAATATAGTTCAGTGAACCGTCGGCCTCAGCATCTTTCACATGCAGCTTCAGGAGATTGAAACCATCGTCGAGCGAAAAGTTTTGTCCCGTATTCTTAAGGTCGAGCGCATAGAAACGGGTCTGTGTTTCGCGCAATGCGATATCCATCTCACTAGTCTGTAACACCTTGTCCGGGTGATAAGGACATACTCTCAACGTAAGTCCTCCATCGACAATATATTTACCAAGCCCCAATGCCAAACTCACAGTTCCTTCCTCTGCCAGTTCATCATTTATAGGATAATAGTTCAGAGAACGGGCCACACCGGAAATGGCAGGATAATATCTGTCGCCATACTGTGTGCCGACAACTTCCTGAAGTATGACAGCCATCTTTTCCTGGTCAATTACGTTGCTCGTAGCCTGCATATACGCTTTGCTATCTTTATAGAACACAGATGCATACACCCCTTTTATGGCATCGCTAAGCATACGGAGCATCTCGTACTTGTCCTCCATGTATGGTATCATATATGTGGAATATATACCGGCAAAAGGCTGATAATGCGAATCTTCCAGCAAACTTGATGAACGTATGGCAAGTGGAGATTTCACCACATCAAAGAAAGCAAAGAAATCTTCCACCAGTCTGTCCGGCAGTTTGGCACGGAGAAAGGCTCTCAGTATAGTCTCATCATCAGCATCGCTCAATGCCAGCTGATAGAGACGGTTACTGTCCATAAACTCGTCGAATATATCAGTACACAGAACCACAGTCTTAGGAATTGCTACAGATGCATTCTCGAATTCTTCGAAATCAGGATGGCGTTTTATCATATTATCTATAAAAGCCAGACCACGCCCTTTTCCTCCCAAAGAACCTTCACCAATACGGGCAAAATTGGAATAGCGGTCGAAACGCTCGCGTTTGAATTCCGCCACAACCCCCTGGTTCTTCATTTTCCTATAGCGTACTATGGCTTCAAAGATTATCTGACGGTGAGCGTCAAGGTCCTGAAGTGATTCCCATGTCACCTGCTTCAGAAACTCTGCCACTGGGAAAATAGCACGCGAATAAAGCCAGCGAGATACGTGGTTACGGCTGATATGATAATGGAATGAATCTGCCGGAATAGAAAATACGATATTCTGTAATTCCTTGAGGTTATGGACTCTTGCCACTTCCTCCTTGGTCTTAGGATTGATAAATACGAAATCACCGAAACCGAAATTCTCCGAAACTGCCTCACGGAGGTCGATATTCATCTTCTTCGAATTCTTGTCAACGAAGACAGCCTTACACTCATCGGCATACTTACGGTTATCTTCCTCCGACGACTGGAGGATAAGCGGCATGAACGGATCACGACTGCGCACTTCTTTAAGAAGTTTTACTCCTGCAAGAGGGTCTATCTTGCCATCATGCGGAAATCTGGCATCGGATATTATACCCAAAACGTTATTGCTGAATGTTTCATAAAGCTTCATTGCTTCTTCATAAGAGCGTGCAAGGACGATTTTAGGTCGTCCGCGCATACGCAGCGTTCGCTGGTGCTCATTCAACGCTTCGGTAGCAAACTCCTGGCTTTGTTTTAGCACGAACTTATAGAGATTAGGAAGGACTGATGAATAGAAACGTATTGAGTCCTCCACAAGCATTATCATCTGTACACCAACTTCCTTTATATCGTGCTCCAGATTCATCTTATCCTCTATCAACTTGATTATTGACACGAGAAGGTCCGTATTGCCAAGCCAGCAGAATACATACTCGAACACACTAAGGTCTTCATGTTCCATTCTTTCTCTGATACCGTGCGAGAATGGAGTAAGAACTACGATAGGTATATGTGGGTATTTAGCCTTTATATCGCGGGCTATATCGAAAGTGTCGCTACTGTCCGTTCCCGGCATACAGATTACAAGATCGAACGTGGTATTTCCCAACTGTTTCCATGTTTCTTCCGGAGTGGAGACCTGAGTAAAGCGTGGCGGATAACGCAAACTGAGATTCATATATTCTATGAATATCTTCTCGTCTATGCGCCCATCGTCCTCCAACATAAAAGCATCATATGGATTTGCCACGAGCAAAACGTTGAAAATCCGTTTTGTCATCAGATTGGCAAACTGAGTATCCTTGAAATAAAGCTGATTTAACTTTAACTTACTGAGCATAGTATTATATGATTTTATATTCTTAATAACAAAAATCGGCATTTCAATTGACTTATGCAATAAATCATTGTCAAAAAAGCAGATTCTTGTCAGTGATATATCTCCAATTCAAGAAAAACAGGCAGATGGTCGCTATATCCTCCCTTATATCTCATCCCATTATACATACGGAAAGGAGTTGTACCACCATATTTGTCATCCTCTTCAAGCAGAAAAGGGAAATCTATGATACGTGCTTTAGAATATCCGGTCCTGATATTGCCTTCTCCAAGCATATTGCCGTTTACTATCATCTGGTCAAGTATCCCCCACTGTCCGCGATATCGGTATGTACCTCCTTCCCTGCCATCCATAAGATTGTATAACGTATTTTTTTCGACGGTATTTCCAGGTTTGGAAGCATTGAGCACTTCAGAAATAGATTTGTTCTGCGGATAGTCATTGAAATCGCCCATTATTATTACATTGGGATTCGTACGTACACTCATCACACTGTCTGCCGCCGATTTCAATATTCCGGCAGCCATGAGTCTGAATTTTTCAGATTTTTTCCATCCTCCGGAACGTGAAGGAAAATGCACAAGAAAAACATCAAGCGTATCACCTGTCACAATACGCCCCGATGCATGAAGAATGTCGCGCGTAGGTCGTCCGCCTATACTCTCAGTGGGAACATTAATGAATCTTTTGTCCGACAGTTTAAATGTATAAGGCTGATAAAGTAGAGCTACATCAATGCCTCTCTCATCTGGCGAATCTGTAATTATATATTCGTATCCGGCTTCTTTAAGTTGGGAATATCTTACAAGTGTTTTTGCACAGAATTCGTTTTCCACCTCACAAAGTCCTATGATGTCTGGAACATTCTCGCGTGAGGCAGAAAGTATAACACGGGCTATATTTTCTATCTTTTCTCTGAATCTACCGTAATTCCAGCCACGCGGGCTGTCCGGCATAAATTCCAAATCATTTTTAAGGGAATCGTGACGGCAGTCGAAAAGGTTTTCTACGTTATACTCCATCACCAGAAAAGACTGTTGGGCAGCAAGGTCCAACGATATGAACCCTGCTACCCAACAAATCAGTATTCTTATAAAGCCCATAATCAAGCTTTAACAGGTATATTCTTCATGACATCAAGCAAATGTCTCCAGAACTTATCTACTGTAGGGATAAGCATTCTTTCGTCAGGCGAGTGAACTCCGCGCAATGTAGGACCGAACGAAACCATGTCGAGCGAAGGATATTTCTCGAGGAACAAACCGCATTCCAATCCAGCATGGATAGCTTTCACTTTAGGTTCTGTACCAAACAATGCTTTATAGCTGTCTACAGCCACTTTCAGGATTTCCGACGAAGGATTAGGTTTCCATCCCGGATAGCCATCACCTGTAGTGACTGTTGCTCCACCAAGTTCGAAAGCAGAACGTACTGTCTGCGACATATCCATACGTGAAGACAGAATAGAACTGCGCTGACTTGTCACAACAACAATCTGTCCGTCGCGCATCTTGATTGAAGCAAGATTAGACGATGTTTCCACCAAGCCTTCCATATCCTGACTCATGGCAAACACCCCATTATGTACTGCATGTATTGAGTTGAGGAACTTGGTCATTGCAGTCTTCTCAATAACTTCAGGCAGAGCTGTTTCTGATTCCAAATCCATTCTGATGTTCGGTTCGGTAACAGAGAATTCGTTTTCTACGTCAGCAAGGAATATATTCAAATCCACTCTTACTGATTCCTTGTCCTTCATAGGAACTGCACATACGGCATGAGCCTCACGAGGTATTGCATTATGAAGGTTTCCACCATCTATTTCTGCGAGATACAAATCGTATTTCTGTGATATTAGCATCAGGTAACGGTTCAATACCTTGTTGGCATTGGCACGTTTCTTATTGATATCGTCTCCTGAATGACCTCCTGTAAGACCTTTCACTGTAACACGGAAAAAGAAATAACCTTCAGGCGATTTCACCATAGGACATGGGAACTTGGCTGTTGTTCCTGCACCTCCCGCACATCCGATAAACAATTCGCCTTCGTCTTCAGAGTCAAGGTTAAGAAGGATGTCTCCGTTCATAAAACCTTCCTTCAATGCGAACGCTCCTGTAAGGCCAGTTTCTTCATCTACAGTGAATAGACATTCAACAGGACCATGCTGTAAGTCATCTGATGCCAATACAGCCAACTGAGTAGCTACACCGATACCATTATCTGCTCCCAGAGTAGTCCCTTTAGCCTTCAGCCATTCACCGTCAATGTATGTCTGAATAGGGTCATTTTCGAAATCATGTACAGTATCGTTATTCTTTTCGCAAACCATATCTATATGCGACTGCAGGATAACAGTCTTTCTGTTTTCCATTCCCGGAGTTGCATTTTTCTTTATCAGGACATTACCGGCTTCATCAACTTTATATTCCAGTCCTTTGCTTTCGGCAAAAGCAATGAGATAAGCACGGATTTTCTCTTCCTTTTTAGAAGGACGAGGAACCTGACAGATTTCGTCGAAATAATGAAAAACAATTTTAGGAGTCAAGTCTTTTACTTCCATAATAATCTGTATTAAGCATTTATGTATTTATTTTCTATGCAAAAATAAGTTAAATAAGCCGATTTACACCTATATCTTTACTTTTTTAAAAGCATTGTGAAGTTTTAATCGTAACAAAACTATATATTTGCACCACAAAAATAGTGAAAGGTAAGTGGAGAGACAAACGAAATGCGCAGTTTTTCAAATTTTGGCTATCCCGAACCTACCCCCCTATTTATCTAAAAACAACAGCAATGCTTAAGATAATACTCGCTACACTAGTAATAGTAGCTATCTGTATAGCACTATTATGCGTAAAAATACTGTTTAAAAAGAACGGACGTTTCCCTAACACTCACGTCAGCGGCAGCAAGGCCATGCGAAAGAGAGGAATAGGATGCGTACAGTCGCAAGACAGAGAACAGCGTAAAGTCAACCCTAACGCCATCTCTGAAAGACAGAAAAAAGAAATAGAAGAATAATAATTAACTTAAATGATATAGAGAATTTATGAGAAAGACTAAGTACATCCTCAAAGGATTTTTAGCTGTGGTTATGGCTGTAATGTTTGTACAGTGCGCAGGAAACAATGGTGAATCAACACAAACAGCAGCACCTGTTGCGGCTACCGGTACAACAAACATGAAAATTGCATACGTAGAAATAGACTCGCTTCTTACAAAATATCGTTTCTGGAATGACTTGAACGAACTTATGATTAAGAAGGAAGAAAACATCCGTACTACTCTTAACGAAAAGGCTAAAGCTCTTGATGCAGCAATGAAGGAATTCCAGCGTAAATATGAAAACAACGGTTTCGTAAGTGCAGAAAGCGCTCAGCAGCAACAGAACCGTATCATCAAACAGCAGCAGGATTTGCAGGCTTTGCAGGAAAAACTTAGCAAAGACCTTGCTGATGAAAACCAAAAGAACAGCCTTCAGTTGAGAGACTCTATCAACTCATTCCTTAAAATCTACAACAAGGATAAAGGTTATAGTCTTATTATCAGCAACACAGGTTTCGACAACCTTCTTTATGCTGACCCAGCATACAATATCACTCAGGAAATTGTTGACGGACTTAACGCACGTTATTCAGGTATCAACAAATAAAAAATAACGACAATATTATTCAAACAACATAAAGGTGGATTTTTCCACCTTTTTTTATTTTTATTCCGAACAAAAACAGTGTCTCCTTTGTTTTATATTTAATCACGACAACATAAAACGATAGACATTATGGAAACTTTTTACGAATTAATATCTTCATCAGATGTACCTGTAATTGTAGATTTTTTTGCCGAATGGTGCGGTCCTTGCAAAACAATGTCTCCTATTCTGAAACAAGTAAAAGATATGCAAGGCGATAAGGTGAGAATAGTAAAAGTAGATGTTGATAAGAATAATGCGTTAGCCATGCAATACAGCATACAGTCTGTACCTACGCTGATGATTTTCAAGAACGGTAAACAGTTGTGGAGACAAAGTGGTGTAATAAATGCAGGCGAACTGAATAAAATAGTAGAAATGTTCAAATAAAAATAATTAAACACTCATTTTTCATCATTTATTGCTCAAACAAGGCTGAAAGTTTTCTCTAAGAACTTTCAGCCCTCTGTTTTTTATATCATTTCTTTATATTTTTGATATATACATCTGCACGAGTCAAAACATCGCGCACAAAATTATAAGTTTCAGTACCTCTGAAATAACCATTTTTACAGACAGGATCCTTATAATACTCTTCTCTATTTTTCAACAACATATATACCGCAACATTTCCATCCCAGATATACTTGTCCTTTCCATACTTCTCGGCCAAAGCCATTGCATCGAACACATGACCTATTCCAGAATTATAAGAAGCCAGCACAAACATTATACGTTCACGGTCATCCTTAACTTTGGAAAAAATTTTCTGTAATTCGGATATGTATCTGACTCCTCCTTTTATACTCTGTTCCGGATCACTCTCCATACCTGCAGGAACCCCATAAGCCCTGGCTGTGGAAGGCATCAATTGCATCAATCCTTTTGCTCCCGCCCACGAAACTGCCGAAGGATTAAAATTCGACTCTGTATATACTAATGCTGCCAGCAATCTCCAATCCCAGTTTATCTGTGATGCATACTTTCTGAACAAATCATCATAATAAGATATCCTGCCATCCTTAAGAGAAAGAATAGAAGCCTGTGGAGTATGTTTGTTTAGTTCGAAATATCTTCTGGCACTGGCTTCAAATTCAGCAGAGTTAATATTCTCTCTGTGCCACTTGTCAGCAGCCTCTGCCAACTTCGGCGAAGTCTTCCTTACTGCCCATGCAGAACGCTGGTCGAAACTTATCTCCATACTGATATCCAGATTAGGATTATATGTCTTGTTGATTTTTGCCAGTTCATTGTTTGTCACGGTATAATCTATTTTACCCTTGGCAACCATTTCGATAAGGTCTTCATTCGTTATACTGTCTTCCGTAACTTCATGTATGATTATTCCTCCCCCCAGTTCATGATTAAGATTTTCAAGTCGTTCCATATATTTCCCAGGCATGACATATACTTCTTTTCCGACCAATTGAGTTACATCTTTTAAAACATCCTTACCACTCCTTTGAACTATTACCTGATGAGAAATATTCTCTTTTCCGCAATATATCAGTTCTTTTTTCCGTTCATTAGTTATTGCCAGATTATAGGCTATAAGGTCACCTTCACCACTATGCAAAGCATCTACAAGTTCAATCTCGGAGTTCAAAACCTTTACTTTCAGTTTAACTCCCAAAGATTTTGCAAAACCCTGTGCCAATTCATATTGGAATCCCATAGGAACTTCCCTATAGTTAAAATATGACGCATAACTGTTTATTGTCAATACAATGAGTTCGCCATCTTCAATGATCTGGTCAAGGTCATCGTGAATAATGACAGTCCCATGCTCTTTATTCATAACAAACGGTATACTTATAAAAGCTAGAATAAGCACTATTATCGAAGGTATTAAAAATCTACGTTTCTTCATCGTATCACATTTTAATAATTAATCACTATCTTTGCTGCATACAAAAATACGATAATAAATAAAATATACAAACTATGGTCAAGCACATTGTTATGTTCAAGCTGAAAGAAAGCTTGTCTGAAAATGAGAAACTTGAAATAATGAACAGTTTCAAATCGGCAATTGAATCACTGCCACAAACAATCAAGTTCATAAAGGATATACACGTAGGACTAAATATCAATCCTTCCGAAAAATGGGATATCTGCCTTGACAGCACATTCTCTTCGCTGGAAGATGTAAAAGCATATTCTGTTCATCCTGACCACGTAGCTGCTGCCGGAATAATAAAAGACGTAAAAGAAGACAGAGCATGTGTTGATTTTGAAATATAATTGTAATAGCCTATGAAAAAGATTATCAACCCTTGGAAAGGTCTGGACGGTTATTACTGCTTCGGATGTGCACCTAATAATGAAGCAGGAGTAAAAATGGAATTCTACGAAGACGGAGATGATATAGTGAGTATATGGCATCCCGAAGCAAAATATCAGGGATGGGTAAACACATTGCACGGTGGAATACAGGCTACACTGCTAGACGAAATTTGTGCATGGGTAATAGCAAGAAAACTACAGACTACAGGTGTAACATCAAAAATGGAAACCAGATACATGAAATCCATTATGACTACTGATGAATATGTAGTACTGCGTGCACATATCCGCGAGCAAAAACGTAACATAATACTGGTAGATGCATCAATATATAACATGAACGGAGATGAGTGTACCAAAGCTACATGCACGTACTTTACTTTCCCAAAAGAAAAAGCACAAAAAGATATGTTCTTCTACGGATGCGAAACAGAAGAGGAAGATATAAATCCGCTAATTTGAAAGAAAAATCAAACTTTTTGCATTAAAAATTTGGAATTCTAAATCTTTCACTATACTTTTGTCGCAAACAAGAAGAAAAAGTTATGATTTTTACAACTGCACTACATCACCATCATCATTTCCTGACGAAATAATCGGTAGGCTGATGGCTCATGCAGTTCATTATAGAAAAAGATTTATTAAAGGCTTGCCGTAAAACCAACGGTGAGCCTTTTTTTATTTATCAGATTATAAACTTTTAAAAACCGAAAATATGCTAAGAATTGCCGTACAATCAAAAGGCCGACTGTTCGAAGACACAATGGCCCTACTTGCAGAAGCTGACATCAAAATGTCAACATCAAAACGCACATTACTTACACAATCAACAAACTTCCCTGTAGAAATTCTCTTCCTACGTGACGATGATATACCTCAATGCGTAGCAAGCGGTGTTGCAGACATGGGGATAGTAGGTGAAAATGAATTCGAAGAAAAACAAGAAGAGGCAGATATCATTCAAAGATTAGGATTCAGTAAATGCCGCCTGTCGCTAGCCATGCATAAAGAAATAGAGTACAACGGTCTGGAATGGTTCAACGGAAAAAAAATCGCAACTTCATATCCGGTAATTCTTAAAAGATTCCTAGATAAGAATAATATTAAAGCCGACATACACGTCATAACCGGTTCGGTAGAGATAGCTCCTGGAATAGGTTTGGCAGATGCCATCTTCGATATAGTAAGTTCCGGTTCCACACTTATCAGCAACAATCTGAAAGAGGTGGAAGTGGTAATGAAAAGTGAGGCTCTGCTTATTGGAAACAAGAACATGAGCGACGAGAAAAAGGAAATCCTTAAGGAGCTGCTGTTCAGACTGGATGCTGTAAAAGCTGCCGAAGACAAGAAATATGTACTGATGAATGTTCCAACCGACAAAGTGAAAGAAATTATCGAAGTTCTTCCTGGAATAAAAAGCCCTACAGTTATGCCACTTGCAACAGAAGGATGGAGCAGCGTACACACAGTTCTCGACCAGAAATGTTTTTGGGAAATAATAGGAAAGCTAAAAACCATCGGAGCACAGGGTATTTTGGTTCTTCCTATCGAAAAGATGATTCTTTGAGAATTAAAAAGACTAAGGATTAAAAGTTGTTAGTTTTTAGTTGTCAGATATCCATGCGGATGTAGCTAAGAACTAACAGCTAAAAACCAACAACTAAGAATTAAAAACAATGAACATAATAAAATATCCCGCACGGTCAGAATGGAAAAATCTTCTGAGCCGTCCTACACTGAATACGGCTACACTTCGCGACACTGTTTTACAGGTGCTTGGTGATATACGCAATAAAGGTGACAAAGCCGTTATCGAATATGAAGAGAAATTCGACAAGGTAAAACTTACATCGCTTGAAGTAACTGAAGAAGAGTTTGCCGAAGCAGAAAAAATTACTGACAGCAATCTTAAAAAAGCCATTGGTAAGGCATTGGAAAATATCAGTAAATTTCACTCATCACAAAAGTTCGAAGGACAGAAAGTCACTACTTCAACAGGAGTTACATGCTGGCAGAAAGCCGTAGCCATTGAGAAGGTAGGTCTTTACATTCCTGGTGGCACAGCCCCCCTTTTCTCTACAGTGTTGATGCTTGCTGCTCCAGCCAGGATTGCCGGTTGCAAAGAAATAGTTCTTTGCTCACCTCCAAACCGCGAAGGTAAAATCAATCCTGCTATACTTTATGCAGCAAAAGCAGCCGGTGTAAGCAAAATATTCAAAGTTGGTGGTGTACAGGCTATCGGAGCTATGGCTTACGGAACAGAAAGTATTCCCAAAGTATATAAGATATTTGGTCCCGGCAACCAGTATGTGATGGCAGCAAAGCAGGAAGTTTCACTTCACGATGTAGCTATAGATATGCCCGCAGGACCTTCGGAAGTAGCTGTACTAGCAGATGAAACTGCAAACCCAGCATACGTTGCATCCGACCTGCTTTCACAGGCTGAACATGGAGTAGATAGTCAGTCAATACTCATTACCACATCTGAACAGCTTATAAATTCAGTTCAGGGAGAGATTAAAAAGCAATTAGCTGTACTACCAAGAAAAGAGATTACTGAAAAGTCACTTTCACACAGCAAATTGATATTGGTAAAATCCATCGACGAAGCTATTGACATATCTAATGAATATGCCCCAGAGCACCTTATCATCGAGACAAAAGACTATATGCAGATAGCCGAAAGAATTGTAAATGCCGGTTCTGTATTCCTAGGTCCGTATACTCCGGAAAGTGCTGGCGACTATGCTTCGGGAACCAACCATACTCTTCCTACAAACGGATATGCAAAAGCATACAGCGGAGTAAATCTGGATAGTTTCACACGTAAGATTACGTTTCAGAAAATCACACGCGAAGGTATAATGAACATAGGACCAACCATTGAAACAATGGCTGCAAACGAGTTTCTTGATGCACATAAGAATGCAGTTACAGTAAGACTAAAATCATAAGATTAAAGACAATGAAACCATTAAACGAACTTATACGCCCCAATATATGGTCATTAAAACCATACTCTTCTGCAAGGGATGAGTATAAAGGTGTGACAGCATCTGTATTCCTCGATGCCAACGAAAATCCTTACAACTCGCCCAACAACCGCTATCCGGACCCTTTACAGACAGAACTAAAGACTTTGGTTTCAAGGGTTAAGAATGTTGCTTGCGAGAAAATATTTCTAGGCAACGGAAGCGATGAGGCTATTGACATTCTCTATCGTACATTCTGCATTCCTGGAGTAAACAATGTTGTAGCAATAGACCCTACTTACGGAATGTATGAAGTATGTGCTGACATCAACGATGTGGAATACCGTAAAGTGTTGCTTGACGAGAACTTCCAGTTCAAGGCTTCAGATCTTCTGGCAAAGACTGATGATAAGACCAAGCTTATTTTCCTCTGCTCGCCAAACAATCCTACCGGCAACAACTTATGCAGAAAAGAGATAGAAACCGTACTGCAAGAATTTGCAGGTATAGTTGTTATAGACGAAGCATATATTGACTTTTCTGACGAAATTTCTTTTACTACCATGCTTGACATATATCCAAATATGGTTGTACTGCAAACATTCTCCAAAGCATGGGGATGTGCAGGCATCCGTCTAGGTATGGCATTTGCATCATCTGAAATCATATCAGTCTTCAACAAAGTAAAATACCCCTATAACGTAAATCATCTGACGCAGACTGAAGCAATAAGTATGATAAGCAAAGAATATCAGATAAAAGAATGGGTAAAAACTCTCCTTACAGAAAGAAGCAGACTGATAGAAAAGTTCAGCAAACTAGCATGCTGCGAACATATCTACCCAACCGATGCCAATTTCTTCCTAGCAAAGGTTAATGACGCTAAAAAGATATACGACTATCTTGTAGGAAAAGGCATAATTGTGAGAAACCGTACAAATGTCACTATGTGTTACAACTGCCTCAGAGTTACTATCGGTTCGCGTCCGGAAAACGACAAGCTAATTGAAGCACTTGAAAACTATAAATAAGGAGGAGCAATGAAAAAGATATTATTCATCGACCGCGACGGCACACTCGTAATAGAACCACCTGTTGATTACCAGCTCGACTCTTTCGAAAAGCTAGAGTTCTATCCTAAGGTATTCCGCAATCTGAGTTTTGTGCGAGAAAAACTGGACTACGAATTCGTAATGGTAACTAACCAAGACGGATTAGGTACAGACTCATTTCCGGAGGACACATTCTGGCCTGTACACAACCTTGTAATGAAAACTTTGGAGAACGAAGGAATCACATTCGACAATGTTTGCATAGACAGAAGTTTCCCAAAGGACAACGCTCCTACCAGAAAACCACGTACAGGAATGCTGACACAATACATTAATAATCCCGAATACGACTTGGCCGGAAGCTATGTTATCGGCGACCGTGCCACAGACGTAGAACTGGCCAAGAATCTAGGATGCAAAGCTATCCTTCTGCAGGATGACAAAGAAATTTTAAAAAAGAAATCACTGGAGGAATATTGTTCCCTTGCTACAAAAGACTGGGACAAGATAGCCGAATTTCTATTTGCCGGAGAAAGAAAAGCTGAAGTAAGGCGAACCACAAAAGAAACCGATATATATATAAGCCTAAACCTCGACGGCAACGGGGCATGCGATATAAGTACCGGATTGGGATTTTTTGACCACATGCTTGAACAGATAGGCAAACACGGCGGACTGGATCTTATTATAAAAGTTAAAGGCGACCTCAAAGTAGATGAACATCACACTATAGAGGATACAGCAATAGCTTTAGGAGAATGCATCTACAAAGCTTTAGGAAACAAACGTGGAATAGAACGATACGGCTACTGCCTGCCAATGGATGACTGCCTGTGTCAGGTTGCACTCGATTTCGGTGGACGCGCCTGGCTAGTTTGGGATGCAGACTTCAAACGTGAGAAAATCGGAGACATGCCTACAGAAATGTTCTTACACTTCTTCAAGTCACTGAGCGACTCAGCACGCATGAATCTAAACATAAAGGCTGAAGGACAAAACGAACACCACAAGATTGAAGGTATATTCAAAGCACTTGCAAGAAGCATAAAAATGGCTGTGAAGCGGGATGTATATCATTTTGAAGTACCATCAAGCAAAGGATGCATATAAAAAACCATAAACTGAATAATCGGAGGAGGCTCTATTGCCTCCTTTTTTTGTTAGCAAAACTTTCAAACATGAGTAATAAGTTAAACCATGTTATAAAACACGTATTTTCACTCACAGAACTTGCAAATTCAGGAAAAGTCTATACCTTTGTACTGTGTTTTTCATAGTATTAGATTTTAAGGTTAACAAAGGTTGGAGTACAGCGGTACTCCTTTTTTTATGCCATTATGTTTCGTATCATTTGATAATATCAAATATCGCTTTTTTAAATCAGCAAAACTCAATAATAAAATAATTATATACAATATTTTAAAACCCCTATAAACGCAAAACTCCCCGAAGTATCTCTACCTCGGGGAGTCCTATCTAAAACGGCGACTACCTACTCT
>CALUPA010000035.1 GCA_944322395.1 uncultured Phocaeicola sp. | reverse complement strand
ATTCGAACCACCGAAGGCGTAAGCCAGCAGATTTACAGTCTGCCCCATTTGGCCACTCTGGTATTTGCCCTTTAGCTATTGAATTAGCAGCAAGCAGTGTTGCTTTTCTCAATTGCGATGCAAAGATACAACTATTTTTTTAATTCACAAGAAAAGTTGATCATTTTTATTGCAGTAATTGCACATTCATCACCTTTATTACCCAATTTTCCTCCAGCTCTGTCTTCTGCCTGTTCCATAGTATTGGTAGTAATAAGTCCGTAAATGACTGGAGTATCGGTTGTTGCGTTCAGGTGTGCAATGCCTTGAGTAGTTCCTGCACACACATAGTCAAAATGAGGGGTATCACCTCTAACAACGCATCCAATGGCTATGATTGCGTCAAATTTATTGCTTTTTATCATTTGTGCAGCACCGTAAGTCAGTTCAAAACTGCCTGGTACTGTTTGTACGTGTATGTTTTCATCCTTAGCTCCATGTTTTTTCAGCGTTTTTACTGCACCTTCCAATAATGCACCTGTAATATTGCTGTTCCATTCAGATACAACTATGCCGAATCTCATATCCGAAGCATCAGGTACTGAATTGAAATCGTAATCTGATAAATTGTGATATGCTGTTGCCATTTTGATATAAGTTTGGTTATATTATAAAAAACAAGCACGGAACTCCCTTTTTGCATATTAATATGCCGGAACTCCGTGCCTGCAGATATAAGTTTATTATTTAATAGAAGCGCGTTCTATATATTTATCAATGTCCATAGCCTGGTATGAATTGGCATAATCTTTCTTTACAGTCTTGTATGCTTCAACTGCTTCAGAGTTTTTACCTTGTTTTTCCAGGATTTGTCCGGCTTGAATCAAGTATATTGGGCTTAATGAAAGGCTGTTGGCACGTTTTGCAGCTTTTATAAGAGTAGCAGCAGCTTTATCCAATTGTCCCATCTGTGCATAGCAGTTACCCATAGTACCAAGTACGGCAGGAGCTACAAGCTGGTCATCACCGTCAAATTTATTCAAGAATTTTTCAGCATCTTCATATTTGCCAAGTTGAGCATAGCAGATACCTGCATAAGCATTTGCCAGATTTCCTGCTTTTGTTCCGCTGAATTCGTCAGCCAATTTCACGAAACCTGCAAATCCAAGGCTGTCACCGTTTAATGCGGCTTCAAAATTGTCTGCACCAAAATATTGTTCCCCTTTGAATATAGCTTCCGAAGCTTTCAGTTCTTTAGGTTCAGCTACAAAGTTCTTGTAAGCCATATATCCGCCTACTATAACTACCAAGGCAATAACTGCACCCAATAACAAATTCTTGTTTTTGATAAGGAATTCTTCAGAATTGCTGATAGTTTCTTCCATGTTCAGCAAATCATTTGTGTTTTTTTGTTGACTCATTGTTATATTATTTTTTATTATTATTTCAATGTGTATTTCGGACAGCAAAAGTAATTTATTTATGTTTATAAACGAAATTTGTCGGCATCTTTTTTTATCAATCATGCTTTTATTGTTAATTTTGTGGCTAAAACAGGACTTAATTATGTGGCTCAAACGCATTTCCATACTAAATTACAAGAATATAGAGCAGGCAGAACTCTCTTTCTCACATAAGATGAATTGTATATTAGGCCGTAACGGTATGGGTAAGACCAATCTGATGGATGCAGTATACTATTTGTCGTTTTGTAAGAGTGCCACAAATCCCATTGACACGCAGAACATTCTCCATGAACGTGAATTCTTTGTTGTTCAGGGTTTTTATCAGACAGACGATGGCGAGCCTGAAGAAGTTTACTGCGGTTTAAAACGTAAGCAGAAAAAACAGTTCAAACGTAACAAGAAAGAATACACCAGACTGTCAGATCACATTGGTCTGATACCTCTTGTCATGGTTTCTCCTTCCGATTCAGTTCTAATTTCTGGTGGTAGTGAAGAACGCCGTAGGTTTATCGATGTTGTCATATCACAGTTCGACAGGGAATATCTTGATGCACTTATACGCTATAACAAGGCTATGCTTCAGCGTAATACATTATTGAAATCCGAGGTGGAACCGGAGCCTGAACTTATGAATGTATGGGAAGAAATGATGGCAGCTACCGGAGAAGTTGTCTACAAGAAACGTCGTCAGTTTATAGATGAGTTTGTAAAAGTGTTTCAGTCTTATTATTCATTCATATCCGAAGATATGGAGGCTGTGAGTCTGGATTATGAGTCGCATGCATCTCAAGGTAACCTTTTAGACATAATCCGTAGTAGCCGTCAGAGGGATATGGTTATGGGATATTCACTTAAAGGAATACATAAAGATGATTTGATTATGAAACTAGGCGATTTCCCAATCAAGCGTGAAGGTTCGCAAGGACAGAACAAAACATATCTCATAGCATTGAAACTGGCACAGTTTGAGTTTCTGAAACGCACAGGCAGCCGTACCACTCCAATAGTTTTGCTAGACGATATATTTGACAAGCTTGACGCCCATAGGGTAGAGCAGATAGTGAAATTAGTGGCGGGCGACAGTTTCGGTCAAATTTTCATAACAGATACTAATCGTGACCACCTTGACAAAATTCTGAAAAAAATAGATGGTGACTATAAACTGTTTGAAGTAGAAAACGGGAATATAACAGAAAGAAAGGAGGCAGCTGATGAAGAGGAATAATACAGAAAAACTGGGAGACGTTATAATGCAGCTGTTACGTCAGGAAGGACTGGAAACACCGCTTAACCAGTATCGTCTCATCGAGTCCTGGAAAGATGTAGTAGGTCCTGTTATATTCAGACATACCACTAATATATATATAAAAAATCAGACATTATACGTACAGCTTTCATCGTCTGTTATTCGTCAGGAGTTGCAGATGGGGCGTGAATTATTAATAAAAAACCTGAACTCCCGTGTGGGAGCCCAGGTCATAGTCGATATTATTTTCTGCTGACATATCCGTTTTCAGTCCATATTTCGTCCATCGCTACGTCATGTTCGTCGTGTGGTATTTCTTCACTGAGTTGAAAATCAAAACAAATGCCGATTCTGAATGTGTTTAACTTTTTTAGGAAGCGGTCGTAATATCCTTTTCCTCTGCCCAGTCTGTTACCATTCTTGTCGAAAGAAACTCCAGGAATGATTGCCACATCTATAGAACTAAGGTCTTCGAAAGTTTCTCCTTGTGGTTCCAATATGCCGTAGCTGCCTTTTTTCAAACATTCTTTTCCTGAGTATACTCTCAGTTCCAGATCGTTTCCAGTCACTACTGGCAGAAGAATTGTTTTCTCTTTGCACCACTTCTCTACAAAGTCGTGTGTGTAAACTTCGTCAGGCAGCGAGTAGTACATCAATACCGTTTTTGCACATTTCAGTATTACGTTTTCTTCCACATTTTCCATTACTGCCGTCGACAGGACTTTCAATTCTTCTTCAGTGTGCAGTTTCTTTAAATCAGCAATGTGTTTTCTTATTTCTGTCTTTTTTTCCATTATTCTTCTTTTTCCTCTTTTTTATCTGGAGTACTTTCCGGTGCTTTAGGAACCGACTCTCCCTTTTCAAGCACTTCTACAGCCTTTATTACAGTCTTGTCAGTGTGGTTTAGATATTTTATATACTCTTCCATTCCCAGCATATTATAAATAATATTACCGTATATACCTATTTCGAAAAGTTCTTTCGAGGTGATAAGCATATTATTTCTCCTTTTCAGCCCTTTCTTTTCAGCCCATCTTGAAAAGTTTACAAGCAGGTTCTGTTTTTTCAGATAGTTTGTAAGTTCGTCACTTGTCTTATACTCCATCAGTTTGTTTCTGTTCTGGTCTGTATAATCAAAGGCATATCTTATTATAAGTCCCTTATTTGCAGCCATTCTGAAATAAGAAGTCATTCCTATTGTGTCATGAGGTACAAAAATATCAGGCATTATGCCTCCACCACCATAAACAGGTCGTCCCAGTCCGGTGTAGTATATATCATCTGTGTTCTGCTTAATGCTGTCAGCCGAGAAAAATTCTCCATGTTCATATCTAGTCAGAATATCCATTTCGTATTCAGCACCGTTACCCTGTTCGTAAGGTTTTTGTATACATCTTCCGGAAGGGGTGTGATATCTGGCTATTGTAAGTCTGATGGCCGATCCGTCGCTGAACTCTATAGGCTGCTGTACTAGTCCCTTTCCGAACGAGCGCCTTCCTATAATGGTTCCTCTGTCATTATCCTGTATTGCCCCTGCAAATATTTCGCTTGCCGAAGCCGATCCCTCGTCCACCAGTACTACGATAGGCAGACTCTGGTTGCTTCCTGTACCGTTCGATGTATAGTTCTCTCTTGGGTATTTTCTTCCTTCGGTATATACGATTAGTTTGTTTGCAGGAAGGAATTCGTTTACCATCTGAATGGCTGCTGCCATATATCCTCCTGTGTTTCCTCGCAAGTCTACTATCAGTCCTTGCATGTTTTCCTGATTAAGTTTGGCAAGGGCAAAAAGCAGTTCCGGATAGGTAGTCTCTCCAAATTTGTTCACCTTCACATATCCCCACTTGTCATCTATAAGATAAGCAGCATCAACACTTTTTACAGGGATATCACCTCTTATAATAGTAAAGTGCAGGGTCTCGGTTTCTCCAGGACGGAATATGCCCAGTTTTACCTTACTGCCTTTTTCACCTTTAAGCCTTTTCATCGCTTCGCTGTTTGTAACCTTCTTGCCTACAAAAACCGAGTCATTCACTTCAATGATACGGTCGCCTGCCATAAGTCCGACTTTTTCTGACGGACCCCCCGGTATAACACTGTTTACGTGTATAGTATCATCTTTTATTGTAAACTGTATGCCTATACCGCTGAAGTGTCCTTTCAGACCGGAATTTACTTCTTCCAAATCCTTGGCCGGTATGTACGATGAATGGGGGTCAAGTTCTGAAAGTATCAACGGCATTGTTTTTTCTACCAGATCAGTCATTTTCACTGTGTCCACATAAGAGTCGTTTACTATTCTCAACAGAGCGTTGATTTTGTTTGACGATCCTTTTATAACGCCAAGTTTGTTCCCGGAGTAAAGGTTAGTATAGAAAACTCCTATTGCTATACCTATTACTATACCGACAGCCATTAGTATCGGCATGAAACGTTTATACTTATTGTCCATATATGTATAGATTTTATGTTATACAGTTTTTTTATTCTTTTATATCAAGATATACTACTTCTATTCCAGCTTTTCTTAACAGGTTCAGACCGTCTTCGAGTCTATATTTCTCTCCGTATACTAGTCTTTTTATTCCTGCCTGGATTATCAGTTTTGCACACTCTATACATGGCGATGTTGTGACATACATTGTTGCCCCTTCGCTGCTGTTGTTGGAACGTGCTATTTTGGTTATGGCATTAGCTTCGGCATGCAGTACATAAGGAATAGTAAGTCCGTCCTCATCTTCACATACATTACTGAATCCTGATGGAGTACCATTGTATCCGTCCGATATAATCATTTTATCCTTTACGATAAGAGCACCAACCTGACGGCGTTTACAATATGAGTTTTCTGCCCATATACGCGCCATTCGCATATATCTTCTGTCTAATATTTCTTGTTTGTTTTCCTGTTCCATATAAAAATTATCTGTGATTGAATTGTATATAAGTAGTCCTTTCCTGTGGTGCCAACTGCATGGTTTTACTGTCTCCCTGATAGAATTTCACGTTTTTCAGCCTGGTTATGAATTCTGCATTTTTCCCAGACAGATTTACTGTAGCATTTACATTAGTAATACTGAAACTTCTGTCCTTTGGGTCGGCATTCCATTGAGCTGTGAATGTACCTCCGTCAATATTCCCTCTCATCGTTCCGTCTTTTTCGAACACTACAGTGAAAGAATTTACTATTTTCAGGTCGCTTTCATTGGTGAAAACAGGCTTGCCTGGCTTGTAAGCCAGATTATTCCAGTTGCAGTCAGTGTAGTAGTTATTCACACGCCATGTTCCGCTGGCAAAAATCTCGAACACATCATCTTCCTGTTTGCATCCGCAGAAAATAAGTGGCAGTGCAATTAGTACTAATATATATGATATAATCTTCTTCATCGGCTTTGATATTTATTTTATACCGTTTCTTCTCAGCAACGCATCTATTCCCGGCTCCTGTCCGCGGAAACGCTTGTAGAGTATCATAGGATGTTCTGTTCCTCCTTTCGACAGAATATTGTCTCTGAATGACTGTGCCACTTCGCGGTTGAATATTCCTTTTTCCTTGAAAACAGAAAAAGCATCGGCATCAAGCACTTCAGCCCATTTATAACTGTAGTATCCGGCCGAATATCCTCCCGACATTATATGTCCGAACTGTACACTCATGCAGGTATCTTCCACCTGTGGTAATAGTTGTGTCTTTTCCCAGGCTTTCTTTTCGTATTCTTTCACGTTGCCGTCGAAAGCTTCTTTTCTGGTATACCATGCCATGTCCAATATACCGAAACTCAACTGTCGCAGGCATGCGTATGCCACATTGAAGTTCTGTGAGTCAACAATGCTTTTTATAAGGCTTTCCGGAATGGCTTCGCCCGTGATGTAGTGTTTGGCAAAGGTGTTCAGGAAATCCTTTTCCACAGCAAAGTTCTCCATTATTTGCGATGGCAGTTCCACAAAGTCCCAATACACGTTTGTTCCGCTCATGCATTGGAATCTTGTGTTGGCAAATATGCCATGCAGTGCATGGCCGAACTCATGCAGGAATGTGTTTACTTCCGAGAATGTAAGCAGTGCAGGCTTGTCGGCTGTTGGTTTTGTAAAGTTCATTGTCACCGACACATGCGGACGGCTGTTTGTTCCGTCGTCATCTATCCACTGTTCCTTGTAGCTGGTCATCCATGCTCCAGAGCGTTTACCCTCCCTTGGGTGGAAGTCGGTATAAAGAACGGCTAGGAAAGTTCCGTCCATGTCGAACACTTCGAAAGCCTGTACGTCCGGATGATAAACCGGTATATCTTTGTTTTCGTGGAATGTCACTCCATATAGTCTTGTGGCTAGCCCGAACACACCTTCTTTAACTTTTTCCAGTTCGAAGTATGGACGCAGTGCCTCTTCGTCAAGACTGTATTTCCTGTTTTTCAGTTTTTCTGCATAATACGAAAAGTCCCATGGCATCAGTTTGAAATCATCGCCTTCCGTTTCCTTTGCCAAAAGCTCTATTTCTTCTATTTCCTTGTGTGCTGTAGGCGAATAGGCATCCAGAAGGTTGTTCAGAAGCTTGTATACATTTTCACTCTTTTCTGCCATTCTTTTTTTCAGGACATAATCGGCATAAGTTTCGAAACCTAAAAGCTGTGCCAGCTCCATACGTTTGTTCACCAGTTGTTTCACTATCTCCATATTGTCCAGTTCATCGCCGTGCGTACACTGGGTGTTGTATGCCATGTACATCTGTTTTCTCAGTTCGCGGCATTTGCTGTATTTCATGAACGGCACATAGCTAGGAGCATGAAGTGTGAAAATCCATCCTTCCTTATTTTTCTCTTTTGCAGTATGGGCAGCAGCTTCAACAGCACTTTCCGGCAGTCCGTCCAGTTCGTTGGAGTCTGTTATATGCAATTCAAATTTGTTCGTTTCCTTCAGGTGGTTTTGCGAGAATTTCAGAGTCAATGAGCTCAGTTCGGCAGACAACTTTCTGAAAACTTCCTTGTCGTTGTCATTCAGATTTGCTCCGTTTCTGATAAACCCGTCATAAGTTTTTTCCAACAGACGGTTCTCTTCCGGTGTAAGAGTCAGTAATTCTTTCTTGTCATATACTGTTTTTACCTTTTCGAACAATACTGGATTCAGGCTGATATTGTTGCTGTGCTCTGTCAGTTCAGGCATAAGTTTTTCTGCTATTGCATCCAGCTCATCGTTAGTCTCTGCACTCATAAGGTTAAAGAATACAGTGGTTACTCTGTCCAGAAGCTTGCCCGCATGTTCCAGTGCCAGAATCGTGTTGTTGAAATCTGGTTCATCAGAACAGTCGGTGATTCTTTTTATTTCTTCATCCTCTGTTTTCATTCCTTCCCTGATGGCTGGTTCGAAATCTTCAAGTTTTATCTTGTCGAATGGTGTTGTGCCATGCGGGGTGTCATATGTTTGTAAAAATGGATTTGTCATTTTTCAGTTTATTTATTTTTATTCTAATATTAGTCCTTAACTTCTTCTATGAGTTGTGTAAGGTCATTGATGATAATCTTTTTTCTGCTTAATTCAATTATTCCTTTCTCCTGCAATTCGTTCAGTGCTCTTGACACATTTATTCTTGTATCATCAATTAGCGAAGCCATATCTTCCATTGTGATATACAGAGTTTTTTTGCCATATGGAATTATGCATCTCAGTGCAAGGAAATTCATAAGTTTTTCTCTTGTACTTCCTATATGCGAATTCCATAGCTTGATGTTTGCTGTCTGTGCCCTGTTACTGATGATATTCAGGTAATTAAGATTGAAAATTTCAAATTTGCACAAGTTTGTAAGAATATAGCTTTTGTCAATATTCAGAGTCTCTACGTTGTTGGCTGCTATGTACGAAGCATGATATTTGGTATGCATCCCGAAAAGCGAGTATGGCTCTAGAATATAAGGAGCGTTTACCTCTTCCACTATTTTAAAGTTGTGGCTTGTGTCGTTAGTAGTGATATTAACCTTTCCTTCCAGTATGAAAATCAGGCTATTGCACTTTTCTTCTTGCTGTGCAATGCATTGTTTGGCATTATATTTATGAAAGCCCATTTTAACTTTCTCTATAATGCTGGTTATATTTTCTTTTGTCAGTCCTTGAAACAACGGCAGTTCCAGGAGAGTGTCGTACATTGAAACCTTCATAATTAGTTAAATTAGATTGGATATAGTTCCGTATTTTAACATACAAAGTTAACGATTTATTTTGTATCTGTCTTTCTGTAGGTGTGTGGTTTTTAGTATTTTTATTAATTAAGGTGTAATAATTGTAGTTCTCTGTTTTTTTACTTTAAGTGTTGCGTAATACAATTATGCATTATTGTTTTTATGATGATAATCATGATTTTTGTTGTTTAATATTTTTTGCAACATTGCATAAATAAGGATTTTTTATGTATTTTTGCGCTATAATAAATACTTGGTATAAGATGAAAACGTTAGATGTCCAGTCTGCACTGATGACCTTCTTTGGGGCATTGGACTTGCAGCAGTTTCTCAGTGCGTTCATTGTATTGTTTGCAGTGATAGATATTATAGGTTCAATACCAATAATTCTTGATTTGAAGCAGAAGGGTAGGCCTGTAAATGCTATAAAAGCCACTTTGATAGCTTTTGCTTTGTTGCTTGGTTTCTTTTATGCAGGTGATATGATGTTAAAACTCTTTCAGGTTGACATAGCATCTTTTGCAGTGGCAGGCGCTTTCGTAATCTTTATGATGTCTCTCGAAATGATTCTTGATATAGAGATTTTTAAGAATACCGGTCCTATAAAGGAAGCCACTCTTGTTCCCTTGGTATTCCCGTTGCTGGCTGGTGCCGGTGCTTTTACAACACTGCTTTCATTGCGTGCCGAGTATGCCCCGATAAACATAGTATTGGCTTTAACTCTCAATATGGTTTGGGTTTTTATCGTTTTAAAGCTTACAGATGTAATAGAGCGTTTTCTCGGTAAGGGTGGTATTTACGTTATACGCAAGTTTTTCGGTATAATTCTATTGGCTATTTCGGCAAGACTTTTCACTGCAAATCTTACTTCTCTCATCGAGCAGTTTCAGGCTATGAAATAAGTGTATTTAATATAATATAAAAATGCCTTGACGTTTTGGTCAAAACGACAGTTCGTTTTACCTAAAACGTCAAGGCATTTTTATCCTTTGTTTCTGTACTCTAATGGACTCATCCCAACGTGGCGTTTAAAATACTTTCCAAAGAACGACATGTTGGCAAAATTAAGTGAATCAGATATTGCCTGGATGCTTAATTGTGTAGATTTCAGTTGTGATTTGGCATCCATAATAACCATGGATGATATTATGTCGGCGCATGTTTTCCCTGTAGATTGTTTAACTATTGAGCATAAATGAGCATGCGTTATTCCTAGTTTCTCGGCATACCATGCCACATTCCTGTTATCATTGTAGTGCTGCATAACCATTTGTGTGAAAGCCTTGCATAGCTGTTCGCTTTTTGAAGAGGTCGTTGTTTCGTTTGCTGTTTTTTTCTTATATAATAATGATATAGCCTTGTGGATATCAGTGAAAATGTTGTGGGCTATTTCGGATTTTATTTTTTCGTCGAAGTTTTCGTATATTTCTATCATCAGGTTGTAGTATTGTTCTACCATTCTAGCACCAGTTTCACTTAATGTTATTTTAGGTCTTCTCATGGTAGAATATATCGTGTCAAGCAATGTTTTTGCTTTATCTTCACGTTCTACATATTTTGACGAAAATCCTATGAAGAATATTTTTACATCTCCCTTCAAGTCTTTAATCTGAAAAATACTGCCTGGCATAAGAGTTATGATGTCTTTTTCCATCACAGTGATATTATTGAGGTTTACAGATGCCTCTATTTCACCTCCCATACAGAATGCTATAATCTCGCATTTTAGTCTGACAGGATAATTTTTATACAATCCCAGCAGTTCTTTGCTTATATCTGCGCCTGTCAGCCAATCCTCTGGCAGGTCGAATTTGGGTAGTGCATTGTCCATTGTTCTATTATTTTTTTACTATACAAAGATAATGAATTTGAAGTATAGACCAATGTCTATATTAATAAAAGTCCATAAAATATTACAAACAGACTGTGTTATAGTCGTACATAATATATGATATATTAAAAATAGGCCAAAAATATCAAGAATTGACCTTGTAAGTTTTTGAATTATAGTATTACTTTGCAAACAAATTTTGTATTAACTAATTTATTTAAAATGAAAAAGTTTATTTATTCTATTTTATTAGCTGTTGCTTGTATGACATCAACGGCATTCATTTCATGTTCAAATGAAAATGAGGATGCAGTAGTATTTCCTATCGAGGATGAGTTGGCTGGAAATTATAAGGGGACTATTATTGCAAGTTTGCTTGTTGATGGTTCAGAACCGATGCCGGTTGGAGAAGAGATACAGAATATTACGGTTATGAAGGCTGGTGAGAATGCTGTAAGTTTGTCTATTAAAAATTTTAGTTTTTTGGATGGTGTAGTAAATATTCCAGAAATATCGTTGGATAATTGTGTATTGGTGAAGAATGGAGAGGTTTACGAATTTGTTGGTACTACTTCAGTAGATGTTCCAGAATTGCCACTTACAGGTACTGTTTATGCGCAGGGAACATTCAAAAATGAAAATCTTAATTTAGTTCTTGATATTCCTGATGCTAATTTTATGGGACTTTCTCAACACGTATCTGTAACTTATGATGGAACTCGCTTAAAAGGAACAGAAAACAAAGAAGCTAAAATAACTAAGTTCGCATTTAATGTTGAGGATGCAGAGGCTAATACAATTGTAATAGGTACTCCACTTATAGATGAGGAAAGCCATAATATCTTTTTTTATGTGGATGAAACTTTATTGACTGAAAATCCAGAATGGATTAAGGTTTTGGTACCAACAATAGTGTATTCAAATGGAGCGACAATTTCACAAGAAGGTGGTATAGCAACTAATTTTGAAAGTGAGCAAACTTATAAAGTCGTATCGGAAGATGGAAGCGAAACTACTACTTATAAGGTAAAAGCTGTACGAACATCCGGTGGAACGTTTGGCTTGAAATTCTCTTTTGAAGACTGGGAAGAACCGGGTTTATTTAATAAGAATTATACTTTATTACCTAAGGATGTTTGGGCATCAAGTGCAGATGGAGCAGGGCTTTTAGGTGGTGTTCTTTTGGAAAGAGAAGATACCGGAGTAAAAGGTTTTGCTGCAAGGATGATAACATTTGAGTATGGTGAGCCAGGTAATAAGTTGATACCGAAAATAACTTCAGGTTCAATATTTATTGGGGATTTTGATATGATGCCGGCCTTATCTGAACCTTATGATAGATTAGCATGCACTAAGTTTGGTTTGCCAACAACGCAATTGGGTATGCTTGGTAAACCTATTACATTTAAGGGTAGTTATAAATATGTTTCTGGTGAGAAATACATTGATGGCGAGGAAGATCCTGCAGGGGAACATCCAATAGAAGGAAAGAAAGATGAATGTGCTATTCAAGCTGTATTGTATGAGGCAAAGGATTCAGAAGGTAATGATGTTACTTTAACAGGGCATTATATTAATACTTCTGAATATATAGTGGCAATGGCAAGTTTGGCTGATGGTACAGAAAAAGATAATTTTACTTCGTTTGAAATCCCTTTTGAATATAGAAAAACTTATGATGCTTCTAAAGAATATAAATTTGCTATTGTTTGTTCCTCAAGTAAAGATGGAGACACATTTAAAGGTGCTGGTGGCAGCGCTTTGACTGTTGATGAATTTGAAGTTATATGTGAGTAATTCTTATTTATAGTATTATGATTTGATTGTATTTTTTGATATTTTTATTGAATTATATATGATGATATTAGGGTATGTCAAAACTAAAATGACTAGTTTTTTAAGTTACTCATTATAACTAGTTACTCATTAAAAAACTCATTTCTGCGAGATATTGTTTTTGTACAGTATCTCGCAGATTTTTGTATACTCGGCATGAATATTAGATAACGGATGTAAGTTCTGAGTGAACTCTAACAGCCGGAATCACACAGCTGAGAGAAATGTATTCATAGCAAGTAGGAATCTGAAAGATGTTGGCTACAAATATTTTGTCTAAAAAAACAGATTCTTCATATAAACATATAACCGTGGGTAATGTTGTCGTATAAACCAAAGCCCTTAAGCTATTTGGTATGGTTGGTGTAAATGGAGCATACAAAAATGGAAAGCTAATATTCTTATCTAAGGAGGTCTAATGGACGTGCAGAATATTTTTTTACGAAATCTATGGAGTATCGCTTGTCGTAAGAAATCAACAGAGGTCATATTACCAAATGTACGTGTTTCTATAGGAAAGAGCTATTCGTTCAATACAATAGTAAATGAATTCTACTTTGGGAGCCTTTTGTCATCAGATGTTTGTAAAGAATCCTTCATCTATGAAAATATTACGGAATCTGATAATAGGATGAAAGTGATGTTTCTCGAAGTGATGGTTAGAAACAACCTGCCACACACTGTAAAGTGTGAAAGAAATAAACCACCGTATGCCGAATGGTATGTACGGTGGTATGCTGGGAGTTCGAAATGTAAAAGTAGGAGGAAAATGGGGTATTTTTCCTCCTACTTGATTTATATTAGAACTGATATCCAAATCCGAAATTCAGATATATAGGATACATTGAGAATGATATAGTTTCAAAACCTTTGTTGAATATATCATTAAATCCCCATGTCAAATCTGCATGCACTGTGAGATGTTTGTATGCCTTCCATTCACCACCTATTTGTGCTCCCCATTGGAATTTGCGAAGCTCGTTTGAGAAATCATAAGTTGCAATGTTTTCTCCTTCGAATACTATTTTTGAGCCTGTTGCATCCGGGGTACGCAAATGTCCTTCGTAGACGTTGCCGTTAAAATCACCGTCCATCAAATATGAGAAATAAGGTCCTGCATAAATTTTCCATCTTTCGTTTATTTTATATACTCCCAAAACAGGTACAGAAAGTAATGACATTTTTGATTTAGTCTTTACATTTCCGGTCCATAATCCTTCTACTTTTCCTCCGGTTTCGTTTATTATTGCCATACCGTAGTTTTTTACAGTGGCATCAGTTTTCATGTCTTTACTGTCCAGTCTCAAACCAAGACTTATACCCCATTTCTGCTTTCTGTCCAGCCATTTTGTGGCATATCCTTCTATAGTAATGGCTAGTCCTGGAGAGTAGCTGTTTATAGACCTTATTTCTCTGGGTAATGGTAAAGGTGATGTCCCTCCTATGTTAACTCCAGCTCTCACGTCGTAGTTTATTCCGTTAAGATACGACCATATCAGCCCTTTGTGTGTATTGTTATTTTCGGTTTTAGAGTAAGATATTTGTAGTGAGCATAAAATGCATGCCAATACTGTGATAATTTTGCTTTTCATCATTTATATATTAATTGTTTGTTTCACATATTACTTCAAGTTCGTCTGCATATAGTGTACTTCCTATTGCGCCCTTAAAGAATGCACCGTTAAGACTTGATGATAATACTATTGCTAATTTATATTTGCCTTTTTTCAAATCTTCATTGTTGATGGATTTACCATTTTGGTTCTCAAACGGTATCTCAAAATAAGTCCATTCATCGGTTTCTTTTGCATCTTCTGTTTTAATTCGTGCAAGTTTTACAATGCTTTCGTGCGATAAAGAGTTTTCTCCATTTAGGAAGAAATTATTTGCTTGCGCTTCATACATTACAGCATATATATCGAAAATATCTTTTCCAGCTATAGGCTTTTTTTGTGCATCTGTCATTTGTGGACCTGCCTTGAATTTATAATATCCTGTCATTTTGATTGGATTTTTGGTAAAAGGATAGCCGAATTTAGTGGCTTCAAGTGGTTTTGATAATGCGTTTGATAAATCGAATGTACCAATGAAAAGATTTCCTGATGCTATGGGCATGCCTGCCACACTTCCGAAGCTGCCCGTATCTTTAGTTTCGAGTTTCACACAATATCCTTTTTTACCATCCGATGATTGTACAGTAGGGTAGTCTGTATTGTTGGTACCCATTCCTGTTAGTTTGAATCCAGGGTTTCCGCTTGCCCATTGTAGTTTCTTTGTCTGGTCGCTTAGGTAGAATACATGATATGGATTGTCCTGCGAAAGATTGTCAAATGAATACAGTAATGGCAATTCCATTGTGAATATGCTTACATTGTATACTGCTTTGTTTTTTCCATCTTCGGAGGTAACTATAAAGGTCCTGTCTTTTTCAATACTGAAATCGTAGATAGGAGGATTATCGTTAGGTTGTTTGTTTTCTGTTGTTACAGTAGCTCCTTGAGGAAGTTCCAGAAGCAGTTCTTGTTTGGATATATCTGTGCCATCTGGTACAAAAATCTCAATTTCTTTTTTTTCGTCGTTAATGTTTACCAGTTGAATATTTGCTCCCTTGCAGCCATCGATTGCTGCCTCTACGTTTAGTGCTTCATCTTGTATGCATGAGGTGAAACATAAAGATAAAGCAAATCCTGCAAACCAATAGTTTTTTTTCATTTTTAATCCTGTTTTGTTATAGGTTTTAGTAATTGCAAATATAATTGAATTTGAAGTATTGACCAATTGAAATACGCGTAAAAGGATATAAAATATTAAAAATATACTATTTGTGAATGTAACGTAAAGTTACAATGTTAAAAATAGAACAAAAATTAGAAAAAATGACCTTGTGAAAATCTGAAATTTGATGTTATTTTGCACTCGAAAATATTCTAGTTTCCTATTAAGAAGATAGAAAAATGAAAAAAATTTATTATGGATTGTTGTCCTTAGTTGTTGCTGTGATGTCATCTTGTGTAAAAGATGAAACTCAAAGCTCACTTGAAGGACGTATTGATGTAAAAGTAAACGCTGATAAAAAAATGTCAGCTGATATTTCTAGGAGTGGTGAAGAAATTGTATCTCCTGATGTTAATGATTTTGCTTTGACTATAGAGTCAAGCGATGGTGAAGTTTCAAACTCGTGGGAACGTTTTGAGGCTTTTCAACCTGTTTCGGTGGAAATAGGTACGTATACAGTTACTGCATCTTATGGTGATGCTAATGCTGAGGGCTTTGAGGCGTTAAGCTATTTGGGTAGTGAAACTATTGAAGTAGTTAGGGGGGAAACCTCAGTTGCGTCTTTAACTTGTACTATTGATAAGGCTAGAGTATCAATATCGTATACGGATGATTTTAAATCTTATTTTACTTCTTACAGTGCTTATATTACTTCTTCTAAGGGTAATAAGATTACTTATTCTGCAGACGAAGAACGTGGCGCTTACTTTGTTCCTGGTGATTTACAACTTTATTTGGAGGTTACCCGTCAGGGAGTTTCACAGCAGGTGACTTTGAATCCTAAAAATTTTAGAGCTGATGTAAAGCATGATTATAGTTTGACTATGGATGTTGATGCGTCTACAGCTTCATTACAAATAATTTTTAATGATGATCCTACATCTGTGGAAAATGTAGAAATAGAGATTTCAGATGAAGCTTTGAATTCACCTGCTCCAACATTTATTCCTTATGGTTTTGTATCAGAAACTTCTTTTGAAGTTGTAGAAGGTGGAAGTGTATCGGATAAATTGGAAGCTTATTTAAATGCTCCATCAGGTTTGGCGAAATGCGAGTTGATTACATCTTCAGAGTCTTTGATTAATGAAGGTTGGCCAGACAATGTTGATTTAATGAACCTTACAACTGAACAGTCGTTGAAATTAAAAGAACTGGGTCTGGAAACAATGGGCTTGGGTGCTAATCATGATAAAATAGCAATAATTGATTTTAAGAATGTTATTCCTAATTTGTATTGTACTACTGAAGGAAATGCTACACATACATTTACTCTCAGAGCTACTGATATAATATCTAAAGTTTCAGACGATTTGATTCTGAAGGTTATAACGCGCAATAATGGTTTTGCTGTTGCTTTGCCGGAATATGTGCCATATGGAAGCACCACTATGACAGCTGATTTAACATTGGAGGGTGACCCTAACTTGGTTAAATTCTATTATATCGGATTAGGAGTATATCAGGAATTTATGCCGGAAAATATTAGTATACAGCCGGGAACTGAAGCTAACAAATATACTGTTACGTTTACATATCCGGAACCTTTATTAGATACTGAAAATGGAGTGAAATTTAAAGCTGAATATGGTCATAAAACTATAGAAAGTACTTTTAAGGTAGAAGATCCTGAAATCACTTTGTCTTTAAAGAATGGTGATGCGGATGTGTGGGCTAAACATGCCGATTTTCAGATTGTTGCATCAGCAAAAACACAGTCACGTAATTCAAGAACAATTTCATCATCTACTATAGAATTTCAATACGAAAAAAACGATGGCGTTTGGCAGAAATTAGAAAATGTTGTGTTTGATGGTTCAAATAGTTTTACAGTAAACGGATTGACTTCAAATACCTCTTATAAAATTCGTGCGGTGTATTCTCAGGATGTTTTTTCAAACGAATTAACTATCCAAACAGAAGAAGAATTATCTGTTCCAAATGCAGGAATGGAGGATTGGTATTATACTAATCCTAAAAACAATAACTGGGAAATGTGGTATGTATGTAAAGAAAATGAACAACCAGTCTGGAATACTATGAATATTCTAACAACATCGGCAAATGGTAGATATCGATATAATTCTAATTCAGGAACAATACGTACAGATGGTAAAACAGGTTATGCAGCGCGAATAAGAGCTGTAGGATGGGGGAGTGGTAATACTGCTGCAGGTAGTGCAAGTGTATGCCAAAATGCTACTGTTGGTGAATTGTATTTAGGGCATTATGACTCTAGCACACAAAAACCAGTATATGGTGGTATTGATTTTGGTTCAAGACCCAAATCTATGACTATAGATTATAAGTATACTCCAGGAAAAGGTGGTGATCAATATTATGCTGAGATAGTAATTTTGAATAAACAATTGGATACAGTTACTGAAATTGGTCGTGGCTTATCGCGTAATGGAAATTCAGTAGGAGAATGGACTTCATTGACTGTAAACATAGATTATACAGAAGAGGGTAAAAACATGAAGGCTACTAACATGTATATTGTATTTAAATCTGGCGATAGAGCTGGAAAAAATTATTTTAATACACTTCCATCTTTTGGAAATCTTTCAGATGGAGAGTTCGTTGGAAGTGAATTTTTTGTCGATAACATAGTTCTGAATTACGAATAAAATAGAAGTTGAATATAATATGAAAAAAATATTTTTAATCTGTTTTGCATTGCTTTTGGGTGTGCTGGCTTTTACAGCCTGTCATAGTGAAACCATGGAAAATATTTCTACCTCAAAAGGAAAATTGAATTTGGCTTCAATGAAGGCAGAAGTCGATACGGATATTGAAACAGTTTATGTCGGTTCACGAGCAGAAAATACTGTAGATGTAAGTAATTTCCTGGTAACAATATATGATGCACAGTCTCAGCAAGTACAGCAATGGAAATATATTGAAATGCCTGAAATAGTGTCATTGGCAGTAGGTACGTATTCTATAGAGGTAATATCAGCTGAAGCCCCATTAAATGGATTTGACACTCCTTTTTATAAAGGAACAGCAACATGTGAGATAAAAGAAAATGAGGTGGTAGATGTTCCTGCTATTACTTGTAAACTGGCTAATATGTTGTTTTCTGTAAAATATGACGAGGAATTTTTAGATAAAATAGAAGATGATGTGGTTACAACGATTACTGTAGGTGAGAATTCGTTGGATATACCGTTTGCTGAAACACGTAAGGCATACCTTATAGCACCGGAAACAGAGACTACTGCAATGATTGTAACATTAAAAGGTACAATAGATGGTGAGAAACTAGAATATTCCTGGCGTTTTGAAGATGTAAAAGTGGGTGTACATAACGTCATAAGATATGAGTTTGAAGCTGTTAGCGATGGTTCAATGGGAGATGGTACGTTAAATGTTGATATTGTTGTTGATTCATCGATGATTGAATCGGATGAGGTAGTAGGTACAAATCCGGGAGAAGAGCCGGAAATTGATGATTTCCCGAATGAAGGCGGTGATGAACCAGGTGAAGTTGATCCAAATACTCCGTCAATAGTAGGTACTAATTTCAATGGAAATGCTTTCGATATAAAGAATGATGTATTGGAAGTTGTTAAAGGAGCTAGTGTAGAGTTGCAAGTATCTCTTTATGCACCTAATGGTATTGCTCATGTATATGTGACAATTGATTCTGAAACTCTTACATCAGGAATTTTGGGAGGTGTTGGACTTGCAAGCTCTTTTGATTTGGCAGAGCCTGGTGAACTGAAAGAAGGACTTGAAGGCCTGGGATTCCCTACTGGTGATACTGTTGTTGGAAATACAGAGCTTCTTTTTGATATTACGCAATTTACTTCTCTGTTAGGTATATATGGAGCTGCAAACCATAATTTTATTATTCGTTTGGTAGATCAGGAAGGTTTGGAAATTACAGAAACGTTAAAGATTAAGAGTGTAGAATGATGAAACGTTATTATATAATTGCCCTAGCAGGTGCCATTTTGGCATCTTGCAAGACAGACAATGAATTTTTGGGAGAAGATGGAAGTTTGAAACTTTCTGTCGGGGTATCGGATAAAGTAGAAGTAGTTTCTCGAACATTGTCTGGCGAGGAACAGGAAATATTGCAACAGAACTGCAAGGTTCGTATCTATAGTGGTGATGCATTGGTACGAAAATACCAGGGTATAGAAAATGTACCATCGGAAATAGCATTGATGAGTGGAGACTATTCTGTAAGGGTAACAGCTGGTGATTCAGTTTCTGCTTCGTTTGAAGAGCGTTTTTTCGAAGGTAATGAAGATTTTACAATTGCTAAAGGAGAAGCTAGTTCTGTTGAGGTTAATTGTGGAATAGTAAATACAGTGGTTGCTATAGCATGGGATGAATCATTGAAAGAAGTTTTTAGTGATTATCAGGTAATAGTAACTTCTGCTACAGGAGAATTGGTATATACGTCAGAGAATGTTAATGCCAAAGGGTATTTTATTTTGCCTGTGGATAACAAAAAAATGACTTTTAAGTTTAGTGCAACTACATTGGCTGGAGGCAAGTTTGAAAAAACAGACGAGAAGACAGACATGAATGCATCTACACTTTATAGCTTGACTTATAGCTATAAGCCAGTAGAACAGGACCATACCGGTGGAGCTTCTTTGCAGGTTACGGTAGATGAAACTCCTCTGGAGGAGGAAGAACATGTAATTGTTTTCAAGCAGCGTCCGGTGATAGAATGTAAGGATGCAGAGGAAAATATATACAATCTTGAACAACCTTTGTATATGGAAATAGGTGCACAGCAAGATTTTTATTTGCATGTTTCAACCTCGTCATCTTTAAGCTCTTTGGTTATCAGGAATGAACATTTCAAAGAATGGGGGTTTGTTGCTAATCAGTTTGATATGTTACATTTGGATGGATATGATGAAGCATTAAAAACTTTTGGAATATCAGTGATAGAATCAAAACCGGCATTGAATGGAGATGTTTGGACAATCTTGTTTGCAAAAAATTTGATAGCTAAGATGACAGAAAACGAAGCTACTGTATCAACTACTATAGAAGCCACAGATGCTAATGGAAAAAGCCGTATTGTGGTTTGGAACATAGTTGCCTCTAACGCTACAGTTGTGACAGACGAAATTATTCCTTATGAGGTATGGACATCGAAAGCTACTTTGCATGGAACTGTTACAGGTACACTGGCTTCTACTGCTAAATTCCGATACAGAGCAAAGAATACTACAGACTGGACTATTGTTGATGCTGATTTGGTTGAATCTTCATTTAGTAAGGAAATATCAGGATTGACACCTGGTACGACATATGAATATCAGGCTATGGATGGTGACAAGGCATCGTCTATAACTTATGAATTTACAACTGAATCTGAATTCCAGCCAGAGAATTCTGGATTTGAATATACATCAGGAAGCTCACCTATATTAATATATGGTAGCGGACAGTCAATGTGGTGGGATACAGGTAATCATGGATCTGCTACAATGAATAAGAATGTAACTACTCCTGATACTTCTGTTAAACATTCAGGAAATCAGTCTATATTGCTTTCATCTCAGTTTGTAGGTATTGGTATTATAGGTAAGTTTGCAGCTGGTAATCTTTTCGTTGGAAAATATCTTAATACAGATGGTACAGACGGTATATTGGGATGGGGACGTCCTTGTACAAGTCGTCCGAAGGCTTTGAGGGTTTGGGTTCGTTATGAGCCTGGAACTGTGGATAATGGAGGTAGTCATATATCTGATGGAGCAACAGATGAGGGTATAATCTATGTAGCTTTAGGTGATTGGGCTGGACAGGAAGCGGAAGGTGAAACATGGCCATTCGTAGTAAAAACAAAAAATCAGTCTAGCTTGTTCTCTACAGAGAAAGGTACATATTCCGGAGATGGAATCATAGCATATGGTGAGAAAGTATTTACTGAGGCTTACAAAGAAGGTGAGAACATGAAAGAGTTGGTAATAGAGTTGGATTATGATAATTACGGTGGAAACCAACGTAAGCCTACTTCTATTATTATTGTTTCATCAGCTAGTAAATACGGTGACTATTTTGAAGGAAGTGGTACAAGTAAAATGTGGCTTGACGATTTTGAGCTGATTTATGAATAAGTAATAAGTAAATATAATTTGTGAATAAACTGTTATATATAGTATGTCTTGCGTGTATCTCCTTAGGGGGGTATGCGCAAGATTTTCAAAAGAAACTTCCGTCAAAAATCTTTGTCCCCAAAGGACAATGGATTGCCGGAAGTTCTGTTTCGTATTCGGAACATACGGAAAATAACTATGATTTTCTTATATTTGAAAATATAAATTCAGACGGATATACGTTTAAGGTTAGTCCTATGTTTTCCTATGCATTAAGGGATAATATGGCTCTTGGAGGACGTTTTAAATATGGACGGACCTTGGTACGTATGGATGAAACACAATTAAATCTGGATGATGAGAACCAGTTTAATATAAATAATGTATACCAGCTAAAGCATTCGTACTCGGCTATGGCTATTTTTCGTAATTACATACCATTGGGGGATAGTAAACGTTTTGCACTGTTTAGTGAGACTCAGCTAGAAGTGGGTGGAAGTCAATCTAAAGTTTCAAACGGAAAAGGTGAAGCATTGACTGGTACGTACTCAAAATCAACAGATTTGTCTTTTGGAGTTGCTCCTGGCATGGTGGCTTTTATAAATAATTATACTGCAGTAGAAGTGAGTGTTGGTGTACTTGGTGTTAATTTGAGTAAAACTAGACAAATCACAAATCAGGTAGAGACAGGAGAAATGTCATCTACTACAGCAAATTTTAAAATTAATTTATTCTCGATAGGTTTGGGAATAGCTTTTTACTTGTAAGCATTATGAAGGTGAAATTATTATATATTGTGATATGCCTCTTTTCATTTCAGGAGTGTTTACAGTTGAAGGCTCAAGAAGTTGATTCCGTTTCTGTTGTTAGAGATACAATAGTTAAATATAAACTGGTGTTGGTACATGATACTGTATTCGTTCCTATACCTGAGGTAGAAATGCCGATTGATTCTTCAAAGATAATATATACTAAACCTATAGGACGATATGATCGCGGAATAACCAATTACCGATTTATCCCCAAACATAAATGGATTGGTGGTGTAACTGTTTCTATTTTTAATTATGAAACAGATAATAGCAGATTATTGTTCTCTCTCTTGAAGGATATTGATATAAACTTACGTACATTGTCAATAAAGCCATTTGTAGGTTATTCAATAAAAGACAATACGGTAGTTGGTTTAAAACTTGGATATTCTCGTATATCAGGAGGGATAAATAACTTGTCATTGAATGTTGAGGATTTTGATATTTCCCTTAGAAACATAAAATATTCTGATGATGCATACTCTTTCAGTATTTTCCATCGTTCGTATATAGGACTTGATCCAAAAGGATTGTTTGGGCTCTTTAATGAAACTACTTTGGGATATAGTATGGGGTCTACTCGTTTTTCGCAAGGAAGTGGAGAAACTTTGAAGTATACAGATACATCGATAAATCAATTGAATCTTGGGATTAATCCAGGTATATCGATACTGATTATGCCTAATGTAGGGGCAGAGATGTCTTTTGGAATCGCAGGTTTTACTTATAACTGGGAAAAACAGAAAAAAAGTTCGGGCGAAGTTGGAAAACGTACTAATAGCGGTGCTAACTTTAAAATTAATTTGTTTAATATTAATATTGGTATAACAGTATGTATCTGATGAAAAGAAATATGTTGATAAAAACAGCTGTTGGGTTGGCGTTGTGTATAATTGTTTTTATGATTCCAGCTTGCATTAAGAATGATTTTCCTTACCCTACTGTAAAATTATACATAACAGGAATGACTGTAGAAGGACAGGTTGGTGATGCGGTAATATCTAATGAGGGACAGAAGGTTACGCTTGAACTGGAAGAAACTGTTAATATAAGAAAAGTAAAGGTAAATGCATTTGAGGTTACTGAAGGCGGTACAGCAAGCATTGGTAAAGATTCAATAATAGATCTTACGTCTCCTTATAAAGTGATATTGTCACTTTATCAAGACTATGTGTGGACTATAGAAGCAAATCAGAACATAATGCGTGCATTTACTGTTTCTGGACAGATAGGCAGTACAAAATTTTATCCTGACACGCATGAAGCCTCCGTCAATGTTCCGATGGAAAAAGGACTTGGCAATATAGAAGTGACAGAGTTGAAATTGGGACCTGAGGGTTCCACCCATAATGGAGTTACGTCTATACCTGAACTTATGTGGGAAAAGAAAGGTGCATATGCTGTTTCAAATGTTAAGGTGGAATATAGTGATTTTATTGATGAAGAGTGGACATTGTATGTAAATCTTACGGATATTAATGTTGGAATAAACAGTGTGGATGCATGGACAAATGTTGCTTGGGTTAACGGATTTGGACGTGAAGGAGAAAGTAATGGTTGTGAATATAAGAAAGATGGGGAAGATGTGTGGTCAAAGGTGGAGGACTCTGAATTGACTTACGATGGTGGAAATTTCATTGCACGTATTGTTCATTTGGAGGCAAATACTACTTATGTTACTCGTGTCTTTTCGGGTGATGAATACAGCGAAGAAGTAAGGTTCACAACAGGTTCAGAGGAACAACCGGAAAACAATAGTTTTGAATATACTTCTGGTACAAGTCCGTTATATTTGTTTGGCGAAGGACAGGAGATGTGGTGGGATACTGGTAATACAGGTTCTTCAACTATGGGTAAGAATGTTACAACAATAGATACGAATTTAAAACATTCAGGCAATCAGTCTCTTCTATTGTCTTCTCAGTTTGTTGGGATAGGTATAATAGGCAAATTTGCTGCAGGAAACGTTTTTGCCGGTAAATATCTTAAAACAGATGGAACAGATGGGGTTTTGGGATTTGGACGTCCTTTTACATCGAGACCTACAAAATTGAAAGGTTATCTAAAATATAATAGTGGTGTAGTAGATAAAGGTGGTGATAAGATTCAAAATGAGCAAAATGATATAGGTATTGTATATGTTGCTTTGACTGATGGTGATGGAGTGGCATATGATGATGGTAGTAAATGGTCTTGTATTATCAAAACTAAAACAAAGCAACTGTTCAATAAGAATGCTGATAACGTAGTAGCCTACGGAGAATTGGTGTTAAATGAAAGCAGTGAGGGAAATGATTTGATTCCTTTTGAAATTGATTTAGATTATAATTCAACAAATAGAGTTCCAAGTAGAATTGTTATAGTGGCCTCAGCTAGTTATTATGGTGATTATTTCCAAGGTAGTACTAGTAGCAAGTTGTGGTTGGATGATATCAATTTGGAATATGACTATTAATAATTCATATTATTTTGTATTGTCATTAATTCTAAAATAATGAAAATCTATTCGTTTATTTAGAATTAATGACATTATGTTTTTTTAATGTGCTTCTCTCTATTACATAATTTGTATTTATTGGAAACTCTTCGCACTAACATAATAATATTCAGAATCTTGTATATTCTTGAAATATTATAATATTGATTATAAACATGTTTTTGTATGAGATATTTAGGTTATATTTGCAAAGTGTGTTTATGGTAAGTATTATAATTTATTCAAAAGGATATTATTATGAAGTTTAAGAATATAATTGTTGGTATATTTGTTCTTATAATAGTGGGATGTACACCTGAGGAAATAATCAATGCACTGAAAGGTTATCCTACTATGCAAATATACCCTTATATAATGAATAATAATACTTCTGAAAGTAGGATAGTAAAGGAAAAAGGGAGCTATTATTTCAGTGAGGGGGATTCACTTGCATTGGTTGTATTTGCTGAAGGTTATAGTCCTAATAGATATGAAGCTGGTTTTATTCAGATAGCTTCTTTTGATGGAAATGTCTGGAATGCCGAATATGCTTCTGATTTTCAGCCAGACTATGTAGAATGGAAAGAAATTAATGAATTGAAATGGAAGGCTTTGGGCGATAATTTTGAGATTTATGCATATACACCTGATGTAAAACAGGATTTGGAGTGGCCTGTGTACAGAGGTTGTGTTTCTTTGGACCAGAATAATGAAAAGAATTTTTATAATAGTGACTTTTTGTTTGGGAAGGTGGTGACTAGAAGAACGAATAACTATCTGTCAATTCCAATGGAACATAAACTTGCAATGCTTACTGTGAAATTGGACAATACCGATGATTTGAAAACAGGTATTGAATGTATGAGTGTGACTGCATTTCCTGATTTCTGGGCTCATTTTGTTCTCGATGAAGTTTATTGTATTAAGAGTGAGGCGAAAGCTGTAACTGCATATAGTAAAGGTGACAGTATCTTCTCTGTAATTATTCCGGCGCAAAATATTTCTGACGGACAGATTGTTTTTTCAATGGATGACGGGAGTAAAAGGCTCCTTCATGTGAATTTGAATATGGAATTTGAAAATAATTATATTCTGCGTGTACCTTGTAATGAAGGAGATATACTAAGTGTAGAAGAAATAGAAGAAATTCCGTGGGGAATACCTGTTGAGGATAATGAAAGCGGAGTAGATAGTACAGAGGTCTATAAAACAGGTGATGTGATAGTATATCAGAAAAAACGAGTGGAAAATCCTGTTACAATGGTTGTCCTTGGTGATGGATATACGAAAGATGATTTGTTGCACGGAGGAGAATTTGAAGAGCAGGCCAGGAGGGCATTGGATTTCCTTTTTGATGTAGAACCTTATAAAACATACCGAGATTATTTTAATGTTTACATTATACCTGCTATGTCAAGGGATAGAGGAGCCGATAATTATACTACAGGGACGGAAAGTGATACTTATTTTAATTCAGGTTGGAATGACGATTGTAGCCAAATGTGGGCAAATGAAGTTGTTATAACGAATTTTGTTCAGACCTTTTGTCCTGATATAGTAGATGGTGCTGTTACTCTGGATGATGTTCCTGTTTGTTTGCTTGTTAATGATACAAGGTACGGAGGAATATGTTATTCATGGAGTTCAGGCAAGTCTTTTGCTATTGTTCCTACAACAGAGGGTACGTGGAAACTTTCAAATAATGAACAACTGGGGATAAGTGTATGCGACTGGAGAAATACTTTTCTGCATGAATATGGCGGACATTCTTTTGGAAGACTTTTGGATGAATATTATAAAAAAGGGAGTGGTATTACTTATGATAAAACTTTCATAGAAAGTCATTCTTGGGAGGTTCCGTTGGGATTGAATATTGTAGCAGATACTACAGGGGTACACGACAAAGTGTATTGGGAAAGAATGATAGGTGATGAGCGTTTTTCAAAAGTAGGATTTTATGAAGGGGGAAATACTTTTGAGAAGGGTATATGGAGATCCGAAGTGATAAGTGCTATGTATGATAACAGGAGGTATTTTAATGCAATCTCTCGTCAGATTATTGTAGAAAGAATTATGGAAAAGGCTAATGAATCTTTCTCTTTTGAGAGTTTTTGTAACAAGGATGTGGATTATGATGAGTTGAGAGATGATAAATCAAGAAGTTTAAATGATGCTTATAGTATACCGGAATTTCCACCTACACCTTCGCCGATATTAATTGAATAATGGCGGTAAATTTTATATAAAAAAGGCAGGAATGGAGTAAGCATTCGAAGAAATGCACCTTTTACACTTTGAGGTTTGGTTGTAGCTTTGCGGCAGTGAATACAATCAAAC
>CALUPA010000034.1 GCA_944322395.1 uncultured Phocaeicola sp. | reverse complement strand
TCCATCCATAACAACTTTATCTGCAATAAATGACATAGGGCTTTATGCTTTTGATTATTATTGCGTGCAAATATACTATTTTTATACGAATTATATAAATAGCGGAAAGCACATTAACATATTTTTACGACAAAAAAAGCTTCGCCCACCTCAAGGGTAGACGAAGCTAAATAAATATTTTCTAATTTGCCATTTCTGAAATAAACTTGATTCTAACCAGTCTAATTTCTTCTTCAGTATAGTCATCACCAAGTTCTTCCATTGCATCTTCAATATCATCCGTTTCAGACTCCTTGAAATAATCATATATATCAAGCATATGATCTTCATCCATAATTTCTTCAAGGAAGTAGTCTATATTAAGTTTTGTTCCAGAATACACGATAGCCTCAACCTCATCCAGCAAATCTAAAAAGTCAATACCTTTTGCCACGGCAATATCATCAAGCGCCACTTTACGGTCTATACTCTGTATGATTGATACTTTCAGTTTTGATTTATTCGCTACTGTACGCACCCTCAAATCTTCAGGTCGGTCTATTTCGTTTTCTTCGCAGTGAGTCTTGATTAAATCACAGAACTCCTGTCCATAACGTTTTGCCTTTCCGGCACCCACACCTGGTATATTCTGCAATTCTTCCAATGTCACAGGATATATTGTAGCCATAGCTTCCAATGAAGGATCCTGAAAGATTACGTAAGGCGGCACATCTAGTTTCTTGGACATCTTCTTTCTCAAATCTTTAAGCATTGAATAAAGAACCGGGTCGACCGCACATGCGGCACCACCCCTCATCGGTGTTTCTTCTACCTCATCCTCATCAAAATCTGTATCTTCAACTATTTTGAATGATTTCGGATTCTTAAGGAATTTATGTCCACTAGGAGTAACTTTCAGCAATCCATAGTTTTCAACATCCTTTACCAGATATCCTGCAATAAGAGCCTGACGTATCACAGAGTTCCACAAACGTTCTTCCTCACCCATTCCCGAGCCAAACACTTCAAGTTCGTCATGTTTATGAGCCAACACTTCCGACGTTTCTTTACCAAGCAATACATCAATAATATAATCTTGTTTGAAATTTTCCTTTACAGCAATGATTGTTTCAATCACTGCACACAATAATTCCTGAGCCTCCACTTGTTTTTTGGGATTTAAACAGTTATCACAATTACCACAATTATCTTCAGTATATTCCTCACCGAAATAGTGCATCAGTATTTTTCTCCTGCATAACGACGATTCAGCATATGCTGCCGTTTCCAGCAAGAGCTGCTTGCCTATTTCCTGTTCAGACACAGGTTTGCCCTGCATGAACTTTTCCAGTTTCTGTAAATCCTTATTCGAATAAAATGCTATACACTGTCCTTCTCCACCGTCTCTTCCCGCGCGTCCTGTCTCCTGGTAATACCCTTCAAGACTTTTAGGGATATCATAGTGCAACACATATCTCACATCAGGTTTGTCTATACCCATACCAAAAGCTATTGTTGCCACTATCACATCAATGTTTTCTTTCAAGAAATCATCCTGATTGGTATTTCTGGTTGCCGCATCCATACCTGCATGATATGGTCTTGCCTTAATACCATTTGCCACAAGTATCTCGGCCAGTTCCTCTACTTTTTTTCTGCTCAAGCAATATATTATTCCCGACTTGTCAGGATTTTGCTTTATAAACTTGATAATATCGCGGTCGATATTATTTGTTTTCAGACGTACTTCGTAATAAAGGTTAGGACGATTGAATGAAGATTTAAACTCCTTGGCTTCTGTCATACCCAGATTCTTCTGGATATCCATCTTTACTTTTGGAGTTGCGGTTGCGGTCAGTGCTATGACAGGAGCCTTACCTATTTCATTTATTATAGGCCGAATCCTGCGATATTCAGGTCTGAAGTCATGTCCCCACTCCGATATACAGTGAGCCTCGTCAATCGCATAAAAAGAAATCTTAACATGCTTCAGGAAATCCACATTTTCTTCTTTTGTAAGTGACTCTGGAGCCACATAAAGCAATTTGGTTTTCCCGGACGATATATCCGACTTGACCTGATCAATGGCAGATTTGGAAAGAGAAGAGTTTATAAAATGAGCCACTCCATCCTCCTCACTGAAATTGCGCATAGCATCTACCTGATTCTTCATAAGTGCAATAAGCGGTGAAATGACAATTGCCGTTCCTTCCATCAAAAGTGAAGGCAACTGGTAACACAGCGATTTTCCACCCCCGGTTGGCATCAATACAAAAGTATCATTACCTTCAAGAAGACTTCTGATAATAGCTTCTTGATTCCCTTTGAAAGTATCGAAACCGAAATATTTCTTCAACTGCTCTGTCAAATTGATTTTTTCCGCCATTGCTTCCTATGAATTTAATGATTTTATGAAATACTGAAAAGTTCTTATGTAACAAAGTTATAAACAACTTTCAATATTACGCAAACAAAAGGAGAAAAAAAATCATGTAAACATGCATTTTTTTCTTTAATAAAAATCAAACTGACTGCAAACGCGAGATATTTGACTTTTCCATCTGCTCTTTAGCATAATCAAGCGTCACAACAAATTCGCTGACATTCTTTGACGGTACACTATACATAACGTCTATCATTATAGTTTCAACGATAGACCTCAGTCCGCGTGCCCCTAATTTATATTCTACAGCCTTATCGACAATATACTCCAACACTTCAGGCTGGAAAACAAGTTTCACCCCATCCATTTCCAGCAGTTTGATATATTGCTTTATAATAGAATTCTTCGGTTCTGTCAATATGTTGCGCAATGCATTCCTGTCAAGAGGATTAAGATATGTCAAAATAGGAAGACGACCAATTATTTCAGGAATCAGTCCAAATGATTTCAAATCCTGCGGTGCAATATACTGCATCATATTGCTACGGTCTATCTTGACAGCCTCTTTCACTGAGTTATAACCTACCACATTAGTATTAAGTCTTTGGGCTATTTTACGTTCTATACCTTCGAATGCCCCTCCGCATATGAAGAGAATATTCTTGGTATTTACCGGTATCATCTTCTGGTCCGGATGTTTTCTTCCTCCTTGAGGCGGTACGTTTACTATAGAACCTTCCAGCAATTTAAGCAAACCTTGCTGTACACCTTCACCACTCACATCTCGTGTTATTGAAGGATTGTCACCCTTACGTGCTATTTTGTCTATCTCATCTATAAACACAATACCACGTTCGGCTTCCTCGACATTATAGTCTGCCACCTGCAGCAATCTTGTAAGAAGACTTTCTATATCTTCACCCACATAACCGGCTTCGGTCAAAACAGTAGCATCTACAATGGTAAACGGAACCTTCAACAGTTTAGCTATAGTCCTTGCCAGCAAAGTCTTTCCCGTACCTGTTCCGCCAACCATGATGATGTTCGATTTTTCAATCTCTACATCATTATTGTCGGTAGCCTGCAAAAGACGTTTGTAATGATTATATACAGCAACCGACAAATACTTCTTCGCATCATCCTGACCAATAACATACTGGTCAAGAAAATCCTTTATATCTGCAGGCTTTGGCAATTCCTCCAAACGGATGTTACCACCCTTTCCAGCATGCGAGTGCATATTGGCTTCTTTCACTATTTCATGAGCCTGCTCTACACATGAATCACAAATACAGCCATTGACACCTGTTATCAGAAAACCGACTTCATTTTCCGTACGGCCACAAAAACTGCATTTATTTCTATTTCTTGTTGTCTTTGAATTTTCCAACGATTATAAAGTTTAAGTTTTTGAGTTAGTTTACTTTATATTCCCGAATAAAGCATACTTTTTTACAAAGAAGGCTTACGCGACATAACCTCGTCAATTATACCATATTCCTTTGCTTCCTGTGCAGTCATCCAGTAGTCTCTGTCCGAATCTGCCCACACTTTGTCAAATTCCGTATGCGAATGTTCAGATATAATAGTATAAAGTTCTTTTTTCAGCTTCAATATTTCACGAGCAGTAATCTCGATATCCGAAGCCTGACCCTGAGCACCACCCAGAGGCTGGTGAATCATCACACGCGAATGTGTCAAAGCCGAGCGTTTGCCTTCCTGTCCTGCCACAAGGAGAACTGCAGCCATAGAAGCCGCAAGACCTGTACAGAATGTAGCAACATCGCTACTTATAAACTGCATAGTGTCATAAATACCCAGTCCGGCATATACAGAACCACCAGGTGAGTTTATATATATAGAAATATCTCTGCTTGAATCAATAGAGTCAAGATACAATAATTGAGCCTGCAGTGTATTTGCCGTGTAGTCATTTATTTCTGTACCCAAGAAAATGATTCGGTCCATCATCAATCGCGAGAACACATCAAGCTGAGTTACGTTCAGCTGTCTTTCTTCCAAGATATAAGGGTTAAGATAACCGGCTTGCGACTTTATAACATCATCAAGCATCATACTGCTCATACCCAAATGCTTGGTAGCATATTTTCTGAAATCATCCATACTTAAAATTTTTTATTTTAAAAATACAGAAAGAGACTTTTAGCCATTTCTTTTCCGAGTACAGGACAAGAGCTTGCACCAACCAGAAAAGCCTCGGTTAAAAGCCTCTTCCATTCAATAAGCCTCAGCAATTAACTTCAGCCTGGAATTATATTACTGAAACATTTTGTTGAAATCTTCTACAGATACAGCTTTGTGGTTCAATGTTACCTGACCCTTAACTGCTGCAGCAAGCTTAGCTTCGATTGCTCTGTTTACAAGAGCTTCTACGCTTTCGCGTTTCTTAAGCATTTCCTTAGAATAGTTTTCAAGCAATTCTTCTGGAACGTTAATCATACCGTACTGAGCGAACTGAGCACGAGTAGCTTCCTTAGCCATATTCTGGATGTCAGCCTGTTCAATCTTGATACCGTTAGCTTCAACAAGTTTTTCCTTAATCAAGTGCCATGTAAGTTCTTCAAGGCTCTTGTCGTAGTTTTCGTTTACGTATTCTTCACCTTTTTCCTTGTTGTTGTCAAGCATGATACGTTTCATCAAGTCGTCAGCAAATTCCAATTTGCCAACCTTACCCATAGTGTAAGTACGCAAGTCGATAAGGAACTTATAGTCGCTGTCTGCAACAAACTGAGTAGCGATGCTTTCCTTAACCTGAGCGCGGAATTCCTCTTCGTTTGAAGCCTTTCCTTCGCCAAGAACCTGGTCGAACAATTCCTGATTCAATTCACCTGGAATCATACGAGTGATTTCTTCAATCTGGAAGCTGAAGTTACCTTTGTAGTTAGCAACTTCTTCCTTCTTAACTTTCAGAAGAGAAGCAAGTTCTGCTTCGTTGTTATCGAAAGCTACAGATGGGTTGAACACCAATACAGTGTTTACTTTAGCACCGTTGAATATAGCTTTCTGGTCGTCGTTCTTCATATATGAAGGCATCATAACGGCACCTTCTACCTGAACACCACCTTCTTTAGTATTTCCGTTTTCATCAAGTTCAGCCAAAAGACCTTTCAGCATATCCTTATCCTGATAGTCTTCTACCTTGTCATATTTAGCTGTACGCTGTCTGTACATATTAACCTGCTGCTCTACCATTTCGTCAGTTACATCGATATCATAGTAGTCTACAGTATCATTGTTTGATAATTCGATAGAGAATTCAGGAGCCAAAGCGATATCGAAAGAGAATTCGAAGTTTTCGTCTGTTTCGAAGTTAGCGTTGTTTTCCTTTGGAAGTGGAGTACCCAACATGTTTACTTTATTTTCGCGGATATATTCACCAACTTTTTCTTGCAACAGTTTATCTACTTCTTCAAGAAGTACTGAAACTCCGTACTGTTTCTTAATCAGTCCCATTGGAACCATACCCTTACGGAATCCAGGCATATTCACTCTCTGGCGAAGAGTTTTCAACGCTTTTTCAACTTTCTCCTGATAGTCTGCTTTTTCGATTTGCGCAGTAAGCACAGCACTTACATTGCTTACATTCTGTAATGAAATATTCATTTCTTAAGTGTTTTATATTAATTATTATTCTTATATTCAAAAGTATAAACTTTTTGGGGTGTGCAAAAATAGTGTTTAATCTTGCAACTACCAAAAAGTCAGCACAAAAAAAATTTCAAGTAAAGTATTCATACTTGAATAAGAGATGTCAATTCTGTACCTGGAATTCTTTTTTTCTGAGCACAAAACTATTACTCAAGTACTTTTCACGCACTATTTTGTTCTCGGCCAATTCTTCAGGTGTACCCTGGAAGAGAATTCTACCTTCAAACAACAGATAAGCTCTATCGGTAATGCTAAGAGTCTCCTGCACATTATGGTCTGTTATCAATATCCCTATATTTTTATCCTTAAGTTTCCATACTATGTGCTGTATATCCTCCACAGCAATCGGGTCTACCCCGGCAAACGGTTCATCGAGCATAATGAATTTAGGGTCGATAGCAAGGCATCTGGCAATTTCCGTTCTTCTTCGTTCTCCACCCGAAAGCTGGTCGCCAAGATTCTTTCTCACTTTCTGCAGTCTGAATTCCGCAATAAGGCTTTCCAGTTTTTCTTTCTGATATTCCGGACTCTTGTTCGTAAGTTCCAGCACAGAAGCTATATTATCTTCCACACTCATTTTCCTGAATACGGAAGCCTCCTGTGCTAAATACCCGATACCTTTTTGGGCACGTTTATAAACCGGATATGAAGTTATATCTTCGTCATTAAGAAAAATATGTCCCTCGTTGGGAACAATAAGTCCGGTAGTCATATAGAAAGAAGTGGTCTTACCGGCTCCGTTAGGTCCAAGCAAACCAACAATTTCTCCTTGTTTCACGTTTATAGAGACATCGTTGACAACTGTTCTTTTACCATATTTCTTGACAAGATTCTCCGTACGAAGTACCATACATTCATTATAATCCGCCTGTCCTGATCCAGACACAGACTTATCTTCGTATTCTTTATCTTTCAATTCTTCCATATAGCTAATTTTGAGCACAAAAGTAGTAAAATTCTTGGGTTATATGGTCATTTATATTAAAATCATCCTATCTTTTATTATTTAATAGCTAAAAATCCGTACTTTTGCAGCAAATTATTATAAATCATGATAAAGCCAATAAGTATTCTGGGAAAATACGTCATTCTTATGGGCAGAGTATTTTCACGCCCGGAAAGAGTTAAAATGTATTTTAAACAATATGTGAACGAATTATACCAGCTTGGAATAAACTCCATCGGTATTGTACTCCTAATTTCATTTTTCATCGGAGCCGTTATATGTATCCAGATTAAACTGAACATTGAAAGCCCCTGGATGCCAAGGTTCGTAGTGGGATACACCACTCGCGAAATCCTGCTTCTTGAGTTCTCATCCGCCATAATGTGTCTTATCCTGGCAGGAAAAGTAGGTTCAAACATTGCTTCAGAATTGGGTACCATGAGAGTTACCCAGCAAATAGATGCACTGGAAATTATGGGTATAAATTCTGCATCATATCTGATACTGCCAAAAATATTAGGACTGATGACGATGATTCCTATTCTTGTCATCTTCAGTATATTTGCAGGTATAGTGGGTGCTTTCTGTACGGCATGGTTTGCCGGCATAATGAATGCTACAGACCTTGAATACGGTCTTCAATACTGCTTTATAGAATGGTATATATGGTGCAGTTTTATCAAATCACTGTTTTTCGCCTTCATAATAGCCAGTGTATCGGCATATTTCGGTTACACGGTTGATGGTGGGTCCATTTCAGTAGGTAAAGCCAGTACAAATGCTGTGGTTTCAAGCAGTGTGCTTATTCTATTCTCAGATTTAATTCTTACACAACTATTAATGGGATGATACAGCTAAAGTCAATATGCAAGTCATTCGAAGGAAGAACTGTCCTTGATGACATAAATTTCACTTTCGAAAACGGAAAAACAAACCTCATAATAGGCCAAAGCGGTTCTGGAAAAACTGTTCTTATGAAATGTATAGTGGGACTGTTGACACCTGAAAGAGGCGAAGTGTTATACGATAACAGAAACCTTTTGGGAATGGGAAAAACAGAGAAAAAAACACTACGCAAAGAAATGGGTATGATATTCCAGAGTGCAGCGTTGTTTGACTCTCTGTCTGTTCTGGAGAATGTAATGTTCCCCCTTGATATGTTCTCAAATGACACATACCGCGACCGCATACGACGCGCCCAGTTCTGTCTGGACAGGGTAAACCTTCTGGAAGCACAGAACAAATATCCTGGAGAGATAAGTGGAGGTATGCAGAAACGTGTAGCCATAGCAAGAGCCATTGCTCTTAATCCTCAATATTTATTTTGCGATGAACCAAACTCAGGACTCGACCCAAAAACATCGCTAGTTATAGACGAACTGATACACGACATCACAACAGAATTCAACATGACCACAATAATCAATACTCACGACATGAATTCTGTGATGGGCATAGGCGACAGCATTCTGTATATATATCAGGGACATAAAGAATGGTCAGGCACTAAGGATGAGGTTTTCACTGCTACAAACGAAAGACTGAACAACTTTATTTTTGCTTCGGATTTGCTCAGAAAAGTAAAAACGGAGGAAAACAGGAATAAAAATCTATAAGAATAATAGTTCTAAAATTTATACTACTCTTTTCAAAAACGCTTTGACGTTTCACTTAAAATGACAGGACATTTTAAGTGAAACGTCAAAGCGTTTTTGAGGGGGAACAGTTTTACTCTTATTTACCAAACTAATTTTCCTTCCTCATCTTATATCCATAAACTACAATCACAACAAAACATATCAAAGGAAGTATAAACGATACATTTACAGCCGGCATTCCCCAAAGGATTTTACAGTCTATAATCGACGCCTGAAGAGGTGGTAAAACCGAACCTCCAAGAATAGCCATAATGAGTCCTGCTGCACCGAATTTGGCATCATCGCCCATTCCTTTCAGTGCTATGCCATAAATAGTCGGGAACATCAGCGACATACATCCCGAAACTCCCACAAGACAATACATTCCCCAGATATTTTCAAGCATGATAACTCCTGCCGTAAGTACAATTGCAGCAGCAGACAAAACCATAAGCAGCATTCCAGGTTTTATAAAACGCAGCATGAACGTACATATAAAACGGCTTACACAAAATATCACCATTGCTACAATATTATATTTCTGGGAAAGTACCTCGGCTGCCTGTTCCTCCATTCCCTGTGCCATAAACAAACGAGTACCATACTGAATAATAAAAGTCCAGCACATTATCTGGGCACCTACATAGAAGAATTGTGCTATAACGCCATATTTATATCTCCTTTTTGTAAATATACGTTTCAATGTAGGGAGAAAATCAATATTATGGTTCTGGTCGGCATTTCTTGGCATCTTTGACAGACGTATTACTATCAGCATAGCTATTATAACCAAACCTATAACAAGATATGGAGCTATGAGAACAGATAAATCAGAGTCCCTGACCGCTTCAAACTCTGCCTGATTTAACTGAGCTCTATCGGCCGTATCCATTGGATGCAATTTATTCTGAATAAAATTCATTGCAACATACATCCCCATCAGAGATCCTATAGGGTTGAATGCTTGCGCCAGATTAAGGCGTCGTGTTGCGGTTTCCTCAGTTCCCATAGACAAAATATATGGATTACAACTCGTTTCAAGGAAGGATAGTCCGCACGTCATAACAAAATAAGCTAACAGAAAAGGATGATAATCTCCTGTCAACTTTGCAGGAAAGAAAGCCAGTGCACCTATAGCATACAGCCCCAACCCCAATAATACTCCAGCCTTATATGTGTATTTTCTGATAAACATGGCTGCTGGAAAGGCCATAGCAAAATATCCCCCATAGAAAGCTACCTGCACCAAAGCTCCATCGGTTACGCTCATTCTGAATATTTTGGAAAAAGCTTTTACAATAGGATTAGTGATGTCGTTTGCAAATCCCCACAATGCAAAACACATCGTTATTAATATAAAAGGAAACAAATAGCTTACCCCGTCTTTTCTAATAATAGATTGTTTCATGAATAAATTAAAATTTAGGTTAATGAATAAAGCAAAGAAGAACAGACGTCAATACAGATAAAACATTCTCTCCATAGGTTGCCATTTTTCTGACGATGTGCTTCCTGGTTCAGAACACTGGAATATCGACATGTAGTCTTCCCACTCCTGTTGTCTTGGCAAGACTGCCAGTTTTTTCATTGCAGAATCCCAATCAAAATCCAAAGGAGTTTCTACTATCATGAAAAGCCTTGTTCCAAGTATATATATCTCCATTTCCAGAATACCGACACTACGTATCCCTTCAAGTATTTCGGGCCATATTTTCTCTTTACTATGACGCAACTTATATTCTGCTATCAACTCCGGATTATCTCTCAAATCCATAGTACGGCAGTATCTCTTAACATCACAGCCGTGATTCCTGGCTGTATATCCTTTATTGTCCATTTATAATAGTTTTTAAATTACACGTTTCTATAAAGATTGAACCAATATATTACCTATGGCAGTAGCTTCTACCGGACCAGCTTCTACTTCAAGGCCTGTAGCCATTGCTGTAAGTCTGTTAAGATATTTATTCTGTGACCCTCCTCCTATGATATGAAGTCTTTCTATAGGACGAGGCAGCAATTTATTCAATCCTTCTACGCCTTTTCTATATCTATCCGCCAATGAAAGTAATACACATTTCACAAATTCCCCTTGTGTATCCGGAACTTGTTGTCCGTTGTTTCTACAATATGATATTATAGCCTCAGCCATATTGATTGGACTGGTGAAAATATTATCATCTACGTCTATTATTGATGTAATATCTGTTTTTTCTGCTTCAGGCAACAATATATCGTACTCTGTACATTTCCCTTCTTCTGCCCATTCTGACATCAGTTTCTGAAGAATCCATAGTCCTGTGATATTCTGCAGGAAACATATTTTTCCACCCACACCACCTTCATTTGTAAAGCCGTTGACTCTGGCTTCTTCAGAAAGAATTGGTTCGTCTGCCACTACTCCAAGCAATGACCATGTTCCCGAACTCAAAAATGCTGAAACCTTACCATCCTTTTTAAATGGCACTGCATAAACAGCACTAGCAGTGTCATGCGATGCAACTGCTATAACTTTTACATCGTAATCAAGTCCGAGTTCTTCCTTAATTTCTGGTTTCAAGACTCCTCTTTCCTGCCCTGGCATCACTATATCACAAAATATATGTTCAGGAAGTCCAAGTTCTTTTATCAGGCTATAATTCCAGGTGCGTGCCTTAATATCCATCAACTCAGATGTTGAAGCAATACTGTATTCATTATTGGCTACCCCAGTGAGATAATAGCTGAATAAATCTGGCATAAACAGTAGTTTATCTGCCACAGAAAGCAATGGGCTGTTTTCTTCCTTCATTGCATATAGTTGAAACAATGTGTTTATCGACATAACCTGTGTTCCACTTATAGAATAGTGTTCCGAACGGTCAACAATACTGAACACTTTTTCAGGCATACCTTCTGTACGGCTATCACGATAGCAAACCGGATTTCCTATAAGATTACCATTCTTATCTACCAGTCCAAAATCAACACCCCATGTATCAATTCCGATACTACTGATTTTATATCCTTTTTCGACAGCCATACGTATTCCTCTCTTCATATCTTCAAACAAGGAAAGGAAATCCCAATATATATGATCGCCAACTCTTACCTGCCGGTTCTGAAAGCGGTAAATCGTATCCAAACATAGTTCACCATTGGAGGTGTAGCCGGCTATCACACGCCCGCTACCTCCTCCAAAGTCTATTGCTAATTTTGCTTCTCTCATTTTGTTTTCTTACCTAAAACATATGTTTCCAAATCATCAATCTCGGTTTCAGTGAGTGTTTCGTACTTACCACCTGTGAGGATTATGATACGACAAGCCATCTCGAAAAACATAGCTCTTTCAAATGCCTCATCAAAATCTTTTCCACATACCACCTGACCATGTTTTCTAAGAAGAACTGAGTTATGATCTTTCAACGCATCTATTACACCATCTGCCAACTCCTTTGATCCTGGTCTGTAATATGGCACTACCGGAATATCTGAACCTACATGACAAGGCACTTCTGCTGTCACGTTATAATTCTTTGGCAATTCCTTCATACATGCTACAGCAGTTGCATACGGAGACTGGAAATGAAGAACAACATTTACATCAGGTCTTTCCCTCAACACCCCAAGATGGAACCCGTTTTCCATAGAAGGTTTTACACCGTTAAGAACTTCACCTGTGTCAAGCTTGCATATAGAAACTTTCTCTTTAGGCAACGAAGGTACCCATGATCCTGTACCGGAAAGAAGTACCTCATCACCTATACGCCATGATATATTACCACTACTGCATATTGTCAAACCTGCATCACCCACACGGTGAGCTTCTGAGATGAATTTTTCTATTTGTTCATTAGTTATCATAATACTTTCTTATATAAGTTTAAAATAATATCTTCTGTTACTTCACGTGGGTTACCTGGTGTACATACATCTGCATATGCAGCTTTAGCAAGACGAGGAAGATCTTCTTCCTTTATTCCTAACTCCGACAGATGCTGTGGTATACCAACCCGTACAGACAACTCCTTAACAGCCCTTACTGCAGTATCGGCAGCCTCTTCTTTACTCATACCAGCAGAATATACATTCATAGCCTTGGCTATATCAACATACTTATCAAGTGCTGCAGGAGCATTGAATTCCATGATTGTCGGTAAAAGCAATGCATTTGCTACACCATGAGGAATATCGAAAATTGCACCCAAAGGATGAGCCATTCCATGAACAACACCCAAACCTACATTTGAAAAAGCCATTCCGGCAATATACTGTGCAACAGCCATACCGTTACGGGCATCGGCATTGTTAGGTTCGTTTACTGCTGTTTCAAGATAGCGTGCAATCATCTCAATAGCCTTGATTTCAAACATATCACTCATTTCCCATGCGCCTTTTGTGATAAGACCTTCTATGGCATGAGTCAATGCATCAAGACCTGTAGCTGCTGTCAGGCTTTTTGGAAGGGTATACATCAATTCAGCATCAACTATAGCAATGGCTGGAATATCATTAGGATCGACACAAACCATCTTCTTGTGATTTTCCTCGTCAGTGATGACATAATTGATAGTCACTTCGGCTGCTGTTCCCGCAGTTGTAGGAAGAGCGATGATAGGTACCGACTTTTTCTTCGTATCGGCTACACCTTCAAGAGACACTACATCCGAAAATTCAGGATTGTTGGTTATAATTCCAATAGCTTTAGCTGTATCCATAGAAGAACCTCCACCTATAGCAATAATAAAATCTGCTCCTGATGCAGCGTATGCAGCAATACCTGCCTTAACGTTTGAGACTGTAGGGTTAGGCTTAATTTCGCTGAATACCTCGTATGGAATATCGGCATCTCTCAATACTGACAAGACCTTATCAGCCACACCGAACTTTATCAGGTCCTTATCTGTAGCCACAAAAGCTTTTTTAAGACCAAGACGAGATATTTCTTTTGGAAGAACTTCCCTTGCTCCTGGCCCGAAGTAAGATACTTCATTCAATATAAATCTGTTTATCATAATAATCTGATTTTATGAAGTAATGAACAGACAGTTCAAAATCACTGTCCGTTCATAAACTTCAAAATTAACTATAATCTTATAATCATCAATAATCTTTTACTTATAAATAGGACCGTAATTCTGGCAAGCTCTATAATCCGCTCCTTCCTTATCCATACCAAATGCATTCCATGCAGCATGACGGAAAATCTTGTCATCCTCAACATTGTGCATGCATACAGGAATACGAAGAATAGAAGCAAGTGTAATCAAGTCCTGACCGATGTGATCGTAGCTGATTGCACCATGATTTGCCCCCCAGTTATTCATTACTGAATATACATCTTTGAATGCAGGTTTGTCGCACAAGCGTGGAACGAACCATGTAGTAGGCCATGTCCGGTCTGTGCGTTCGTCAAGAAGCTTATGTATCTCAGGGTCTATTTCTACAGTCCAACCTTCAGCAATCTGAAGAACAGGACCAAGGCCTTTAACTAGATTAAGACGGCTCATAGTGACAGGCATACCACCTTTTGAAAGGAAGTTTGAAGAGAAACCACCACCACGGAAATAATCTCTGTTTGCAGGATACCATGTTGTAGCTTCAAGACATTTTTCTACTTCGGCATCTGTAATTTCCCATGCCGGTTTCATTGTAGGATTACCTTCAGCATCCGTCTGCTGACCTGTTCCGTCAAGTGTGGTTGCACCAGAGTTGATAAGGTGTATGATACCATTTTTAGCCAAACCAGTAAGTTCTTTACCTGTTACACGTTTAACGGCTTCAGGGCTCCAGTATGTACGCACATCAGAGAATATTTGCGCACGGTTAGTCAACAAGTGACCGAAGAGCATAGCCACACCGTTGCATGCATCGTTTTCTGTTGCCACAACAAATGCCTCACGAATACCGTTCCAGTCGAACGATGTATTAAGTAATGCTTCAGAGAAGTCACCGTTTGGATAAAAGTCAGTCCACTGACACTGTCCCTGGAATCCGGCAGCGATCGCGTTATGTCCGAGAGCCTCCTCCTTGAATCCCATTTCCTTCAGTTTAGGATTACCTGTCATAAGGTCGCGCATTATAATAGTCATCTTGACAATGAAATCCCAGTCGGCATCCTTTTCTTCACGAGTCTTTTTCTTGGCATCAACATTGAAATCATTACCTTCGTTCTTCTTGCAATATTTTTCTGTCCATGCCATAGCTTTAGCATATTCTTCCTTATCATATATACCTTCTGTCATACGACGGATAATTTCTGTAAGATCTACAGACTCGTTACGCATACCAAGATATTCCTGGAAAAAATCCGGATTTACTATAGAACCTGCAATACCCATTGACACGCTCCCCATAGAAAGGTATGACTTTCCGCGCATTGTTGCTACAGCCTGTGCTGCACGTGCAAAACGAAGTATCTTTTCCGCTACATCGGCAGGGATAGTATTATCCTCTATATCCTGTACGTCATGACCATAGATACCGAATGCCGGCAAACCCTTCTGTGCATGCCCTGCAAGTACGGCCGCAAGATAAACAGCTCCTGGTCTTTCTGTTCCGTTAAATCCCCAAACAGCCTTTAGATAATAAGGATTCATATCCATTGTTTCAGCACCATAGCACCAGCAAGAAGTAACTGTTATTGTTGCTCCAACACCTTCACGTTCAAATTTTTCTGCACATGCAGCACTTTCAGCCACACGTCCTATAGTAGTATCAGATATTACACATTCAACTGGACTTCCGTCACCATTCTTAAGATTTGATGTAATAAGCTCTGCCACAGCTTTGGCAAGGTTCATTGTTTTTTCTTCAAGACTTTCACGTACGCCCCCCTGACGTCCGTCTATCGTGGGACGAATCCCGATTTTAGGATAATTTTTCATTGTTTCAATAGTTTATAAAGTTTGTACTTATGTTATTTATTTAAGTTTATATCATCTTCTATGCTGAACTGTGCTGAACGGAAAACAGATTTTATATTCAATGAGGAATTTTTTTACTGATTTCTAAATTGAATTTCTTAAATGTATTTCTGTAGGCAAATATTCCTGTACTGTTTTTCCGTCGAGTATAAACCTTGCAGCTTTCTTCCCCATTTCATTCCAATCTATACTCAATGCTGTTATTCCATCATCTATCACCTCGTATGCAGGCGTATCATTATATGCCACCAATCCAAAATCTCTACCACATTTCAATCCTTTTTCTCTACTACGTTTTATAATACTGACTACATCTGTCTGTCTGATTACTATATATACTGTTTTCTCCTCAATCTCATCAATATCTTCGTCAGATATAACTTCGGAAACAATATCATTATCATAACAATATTTCCTAAAACTATCCACTGAGACACGAGGATGTTTGGAATTTGTGGGAATATGAAATACTATTTTCCTATATTTCTTGAAGTTATTAGTCAATTTTGAAAGTGCTTCGTAAAATGACTTATCAAAATTCTGGCAAAGAAATGAATAATTATCTTTTTCAAATTTTCCAAAATCCAGTAATAAAAGACGAGAAGGATTAATTCTATTAAAAAGAGGGGAGAACTTTTCATTATCAAAATTCATCACCACATAATAATTATACCTACCTATTGCCTCATGCAGAATTGTATTAAATATGTGTTCATTATACTGATGAAACCACAAATCAACTTTGTAAGAAACAGACAGATTCTTTACAAAAGAATTATAAAGAGTATTCTTAAATGGAGAATACTCATCAAGCAAAAGAAATATCTTTTCCTGACGATTGATAACATAATAACCTTTCCCCGGTATGGAATCTATAAGTTTTCTTTCGCGTAAGTCCAGAAAGGCTTTGAACACTGTATCACGTGAGACATTATACTGTTTACTGAGATAATTGATTGAAGGCAGACTCTCATCTGTCTTATATTTACCAATCATTATATCCTGTTCTATGATATCAGAAAGTTGTTTAACCTTTGTTGATTGCTGTCCAAAACTTACCATATTCCCCATACTGTTTCAATACCAAGAACTGTGCTGAACTGTTCTGATACAAAGGAATATTTTTTTGATTTTACAACAAAAAAATATCATATGTTTAAAAACATTTCTCTGCATTATAACAATACATATAAAGAAGAAATAAAAAAAAATGCTCAAGAATGACTTAAAAAGAACATCCTTGAGCATAACAATAATTACATCTGATTTATTATTATTTCTGTCTAATAAATATATTAACAGGAGTACCGCATAAATTCCAGCGTTCCCTCATCTTGTTTTCCAAGAAACGTTTATACGGTTCTTTTACATACTGAGGCAGATTAGCAAAGAATACAAACGAAGGTATCTGCGTATTAGGCAACTGAGTAATATATTTTATTTTAATATACTTACCCTTGTTTGATGGTGGTGGATATGCTTCAATAAGTGGCAACAACTCTTCATTCAAGCGGGCTGTAGGTATCCTTGTAGTTCTTGCATTATATACTTCTTTTGCAGCCTCCAAAACCTTAAGAATACGTTGTTTTGTCAATGCCGAAGCAAATATTATCGGAAAATCTGTAAAAGGAGCAAATCTGTTTCTTATGGCATCTTCGTAATTCTTCATAACCTTAACAGTCTTGTCTTCTACCAAATCCCATTTATTCACTACAACTACCAATCCTTTCTGATTACGTTGAATCAAACTGAAGATATTCAAATCCTGTCCTTCGATACCTCTTGTTGCATCAATCATAAGTATACAGACATCGGAATTCTCTATAGCTCTGATAGAACGTACTATTGAGTAATATTCCAAATCTTCGGTTATTTTATTTTTCTTTCTTATTCCGGCAGTATCAACCAGATAAAAATCGAAACCGAACTTATCGTATCTTGTATATATAGAATCGCGTGTTGTACCTGCTATCTCAGTTACTATATTTCTTTCTTCACCAATAAAGGCATTTATAATTGAAGACTTACCGGCGTTAGGTCTTCCCACAACTGCAAACCTTGGAATATCTTCTTCAATTATTTCTCCTGAGTCTTTCTTGAATTTTGAAACTATCAAATCAAGCAAGTCACCAGTACCACTACCGCTTAGCGCAGAGATGCAATAAGGATCTCCCAAGCCTAAAGAATAGAACTCAGCTGCATTATATTGCAAATCATTATTATCAGTTTTATTGGCAACCATTATGATAGGTTTCTTTGAGCGTCTCAAAATATTTGAAACCTCCATGTCAAGGTCTGTAACCCCATTCATGACATCTACAACAAATAAGATCACATCAGCCTCGTCCATAGCCAACAAAACCTGCTTACGGATTTCTTCTTCAAAAATATCATCCGAATTGACTACCCATCCTCCGGTGTCTACTATAGAGAATTCCTTACCCAGCCATTCAGACTTTCCGTACTGACGGTCGCGGGTAGTTCCCGCCTGCTCATTCACTATAGCCTGGCGAGTCTTTGTCAAACGATTAAAAAGTGTTGACTTTCCCACATTGGGACGTCCAACAATAGCTACTAAATTTCCCATATTTATAATTGTTTACGGCTATCCCAGCCGGTGATTAATCTAATTGGTAACCAAAATTCTTTAATTCCTTATCAGAGCTTCTCCAGTCTTTATCCACTTTTACAAATGTTTCCAGATAAATAGACTTTCTAAAGAAGTGTTCCAGCGTTTTACGTGCTTCAGTAGCAACTTTTTTCAAAGCCTTTCCCTGTTTACCTATTATAATTCCTTTTTGCGAATCTCTTTCAACATAAATTACAGCATTTATGTGTATGCTGTTTGTATCTTCCTTAAAACTTTCTACAACTACTTCGACAGCGTAAGGAATTTCCTTGTCATAATATAAAAGTATTTTTTCTCTTATTATCTCAGTAACAAAAAAACGGGCAGGTTTGTCAGTCCACTGATCCTTACCGAAATAAGGAGGTGAATCCGGAAGCAAATCCTTGATTCTTTTCATTACTACATCAACATTAAACTTAGCCATTGCAGATATAGGTATAATTTCTGCTTTTGGCAACAGTTCATGCCACTCTTCCACCAGTTTGACAAGAATATCTTGGTTAATAAGGTCTATTTTATTTATTAGCAATAAAACCGGGACATTCAAATTACGGACTTTCTCCATAAAATCTGCATTCTTGTCCGGTTTCTCCACTGTATCCGTAACATAAAGCAGTACATCAGCATCCACTAATGCAGACTCCGAAAAATTGAGCATTGACTCCTGCAGTTTATAATTAGGCTTTAACACACCCGGAGTATCAGAGAATACAATCTGCATGTCATCTGTATTCAATATACCCATAATACGATGGCGTGTTGTTTGAGCTTTGAATGTTGCAATAGAGATTCTTTCACCTACCAGCAAATTCATCAATGTAGATTTCCCGACATTAGGGTTACCGACAATATTTACAAATCCGGCTTTATGCATAATAAAATCATATTATAACACAAAAAAACGCATCTGTCCGGGATGCGTTTTTTCGTATATTTGTTTTTATAAATTCAAATATTACTTGTTTCCGTCATAACCCCACTTAACATAAGCTGCTCCCCATGTAAATCCGGCACCAAACGCAGTGAAGATTATATTGTCTCCTTTTTTCAGCTGCTTTTCATAATCCCACAGGCACAAAGGCAATGTTCCTGCACTGGTATTACCGAAATGCTGAATATTTACCATAACCTTCTCCATTGGAACACTGAGTCTTGAAGCAACAGCATCAATGATACGCAAGTTAGCCTGATGAGGAACAATCCAATCTATGTTATCTTTATTCAAGCCATTTCTCATTGCAATCTGTTCCGTTACGTCAGACATGTTTGATACAGCATATTTGAACACAGTTCTACCTTCCTGATACAGATAATGCATTTTGTTGTCTACTGTAAAATATGAAGGAGGACAAACTGAGCCACCTGCTTTCATGTGAAGGAATGGAAGACCTTTTCCGTCTGTGCGAAGAATAGAATCCATTATTCCATAATCTTCAGTAGTAGCCTCGACCATACATGCAGCTGCACCATCACCGAAAATAGGGCATGTAGCACGGTCTGAATAGTTCACCATTGAAGACATTTTATCTGCACCAACGATGATTATTTTTTTATGTCTTCCCGACTGTATCATGCTTGCAGCTGTTTCCATAGCGTATAGGAATCCGCTACATGCAGCCTGCAAATCGAATGCATATGCATTTTTAAGTCCCAATTTATCACACAGGATAGATGCTGTAGAAGGGAAATGATAGTCAGGAGTAGTAGTTGCTACTATAACACAATCTATAGAGTCCGGATCAGAATTTGTTTTCTGCATCAACTGTTTTGCAGCCTTACGGGCCATATAAGATGTTCCCAATCCTTCTTCATTAAGAATACGTCTTTCTTTTACACCTATACGAGTCATAATCCACTCGTCATTAGTGTCAACCATTCTAGATAATTCTTCGTTTGTAAGAACATAGTCTGGTACATATCCCCCAACACCTGTTATTACCGCATTAATTTTTTCCATCTTTTCAAATTTTAGTTTGAATCCTAAAAATAAAGCCGAAGAGCCGAAGCCCTCCGGCTTTATTTTCTCAAGAACATAAACCGTTCATGACAAAGCGCAACTCAATTAAAGAGCTGCTTCTTTCTCAATTGCTAATTTACCTCTGTAATAACCACATGCTCCACATACTGTGTGATATACATGCCATTCACCACAATTAGGGCAAATAGCCAAAGTAGGAGCAACTGCTTTATCATGAGTTCTTCTCTTAGCAGTTCTCGTTTTTGATTGTCTTCTTTTAGGATGTGCCATTTTACTAAAACTTTATTTAATTATTATTTAATATTTTCTTTAAAGCATCCCAACGAGGGTCCGTTTCTGTAGTTTCATTTTCCTCATCCTCACAGTCATCAGCATCAGATACCTCCTCATCGGTATTATCATACCTTATCAAATCATTCAATTTTTCCTGCATTTGTTCGTTACACTCACCTTCTTCGTGCACTATTCTACAAGGAAGACTAAGATATGTAAATTCATATATGTACCAAGCTACGTTTATTATACCTTCCGACTCTGGAATTACAATAATTTCATCATCATCCGAATATTCCTCTCCAAATTTCACTTTCAGGGTATTATCTGTAAAGATATCGACATCTACTTCATCAAGACATCTGTCGCATATACCTACAACAAATCCCTCTATATGGAAGTTCAACCTGAATGCTCCTATTTCTTTTTTTACCTCAACAGAAACATCAAGCTCACCTTTTTCTATTCCGGTAGCCTCTATCAAATTAAAGAACTCATCGCTTACTTTATAATTATAAGTTGTACGCGATTCTCTCAAGTTCTTCAAATCTATATCGTATAATTCTATTCTTTCCAAGTCTCGACACCATATAAATCGGGCGACAAAGTTACAAATAATAATTCATTTATTCCAATAAATCACATTTTTATTTTATCAAAAAAATCATTTAACAGCTCATTACATCCTATTGTCCCGCAAACATATAGTAAGGAAAATCCCCACCAGTCAAGATTAAGACATATAAATTCGACGAGAAAACGCTTTGACGTTTTAATCAAAACGCCAGCTCGTTTTACCTAAAACGTCAAAGCGTTTTTTCAAAATTCCATACTACCCCGAATATAATAAAAAAATCACATATATAGAGCATATATATAATAATTATTGATTAAATTTGCGGCATATAAGAAAATAAATAAGAAACTAATCACTATTTATCATGTTAACCCAAATAATTAACGCTCGTATTTTAACGCCACAAGGCTGGCTTAAGGACGGTTCTGTAATAATTTGCGACAATAAGATTCTTGAGGTTACCAATTGCGACCTTGCTATTGTCGGTGCAAAATTGATTGACGCTAAGGGTATGTACATCGTACCAGGTGGAGTAGAAATTCACGTCCACGGCGGTGGAGGAAGAGACTTTATGGAAGGAACTGAAGATGCTTTCCGCACAGCAATAAAAGCACACATGCAACATGGTACAACAAGTATTTTCCCAACACTGTCATCTTCTACAATTCCAATGATACGTGCAGCTGCGGAAACTATAGAAAAATTAATGAAAGAAAAAAACAGTCCAGTCTTAGGACTTCATCTTGAAGGACACTATTTCAATATGAAAATGGCAGGTGGACAAATGCCTGAAAACATAAAGAATCCTGATCCTGAAGAATATATACCATTGCTGGAAGAAACCAACTGCATCAAGCGATGGGATGCTGCCCCTGAATTGCCAGGTGCTATGCAATTTGCAAAATACATAACATCGAAAGGTATACTAGCTTCAGTGGGACACACACAAGCCGAATACGAAGACATCCTGACAGGATATGAAGCCGGATATACACATGCTACCCACTTTTATAATGCAATGCCTGGGTTCCACAAACGAAGAGAATACAAATACGAAGGAACTGTGGAAAGTATATATCTGATAGACGACATGACCGTAGAAGTAGTAGCAGACGGAATACATGTACCTCCTACTATATTAAGACTTGTACATAAGATAAAAGGAGTAGAAAGAACAGCATTAATAACTGACGCACTGGCATGTGCTGCAAGCGACAGTCAGGAAGCATTCGACCCAAGAGTCATAATAGAAGATGGAGTATGCAAACTGGCAGACCGTTCAGCCCTTGCCGGAAGTATAGCCACAATGGACAGACTGATACAAACAATGGTGCAGAAAGCTGAGATTCCACTCGAAGATACTATTAGAATGGTATCTGAAACACCTGCAAGAATAATGGGCGTACTTGATAGAAAAGGCACGCTTGAAAGAGGCAAGGATGCCGACATAATCGCACTTGACAGAGACTTGAATGTACGTGCAGTGTGGGCCATGGGAGAACTGGTTGAAGGCACAAATAAACTTTTCTGATAAAAAAATAATATTATGCTGACCCAATTGACAAACGGAAAAATACTGACCCCTCAAGGTTGGATTAAAGACGGCTCAGTCTTAATTAGCAACGGAAAAATACTTGAAGTCACAAACAGTGACTTAGCCGTAATAGGAGCAAAAGTTATAGATGTAAAAGGGATGTACATTGTACCTGGATTTGTGGGAATGCATATCCACGGAGGAGGAGGACAAGATTATACAGAAGCTACGGCAGATGCTTTTGAATGCGCTACGAGAGCACATCTGCTGCACGGAGCTACATCTGTCTTTCCTACATTGACTTCAACAACATTCGACAACATAAGAAAAGCCGCAAATGTTTGCGAAGAAATAATGAAGACAAACAAAGTGATCCAAGGCTTACATATCGAAGGCCCATACCTGAATCCCAAAATGGCAGGAGCGCAATGGGGAGAATACCTCAAAACACCTCAAAAAGAAGAATACAGTAATTTGCTTGACTCTGTTTCGTGCATCAAACGATGGGATATCAGCCCTGAGATAGAAGGAGGTTACGAGTTCGGTAAGTATATTTCATCAAAAGGTATACTAACAGCAATAACACACACAGAAGCCGAATACGAAGATATCAAGAAGGCATTTGCATCGGGTTTCAAGCACGCAGCACATTTTTACAATGCAATGCCAGGTTTCCACAAACGTAGGGAATACAAATACGAAGGAACAGTAGAAAGTGTATACCTGACAGACGGAATGTCAGTAGAAGTTATAGCAGACGGCAGACACCTACCTGCAACAATACTTAAATTGGTATACAAACTGAAGGGAGTAGAACAAACATGTCTCGTTACCGACGCATTAAAATATGCGGCATTCGACGGAGAAGTTGACGACCCAAGATATGTAATAGAAAACGAAGTGTGTAAACTTGCCGACCACTCATCTCTGGCAGGAAGCCTTGCCACTATGGACAAACTAGTATGGACAATGGTCAAAAAAGCCAACATACCTTTGGAAGATGCTGTAAGAATGGCATCAGAAACACCAGCTAAAATAATAGGAATAGACGACAGAAAAGGCACACTACAAAAAGGGAAAGATGCTGATATCGTAATTTTAGACAAAGACACCAACGTGAGATGCGTATTCTCCTATGGCGAGATAGTAGAAGGAACAAATACATTAATACATTAATAAACAAAAATAGCCGGCCAGGATTTATCCCGACCGGCCTTTTTTATATCTCGGCGAATTATAGTCTTTACTGATTATCTTTCTGACGGATTTCCACACGACGAATCTTTCCGCTGATAGTCTTTGGAAGCTCATCTACAAACTCTATCACACGCGGATATTTATATGGAGCAGTAACACGCTTCACATGGTCCTGAAGTTCCTTTATCAACGCATCACCAGCCTTATCCTTATAATCCTTGGCAAGGATAATTGTAGCCTTGACCACTTGTCCGCGAATTTCGTCAGGAACACCCGTAATGGCACATTCCACTACAGCCGGGTGTGTCATCAATGCACTTTCCACTTCAAACGGACCTATGCGGTATCCGGAACTCTTGATTACATCGTCCGCACGGCCAACAAACCAGTAATAACCGTCTTCATCTCGCCATGCAACGTCGCCAGTGTAATAAATGCCATCATGCCAAGCCTCGTGCGTAAGCTCAGGGGCACGATAATATTCCTTGAAAAGTCCTAATGGCTTGCCGTGGTTTGTACGTACCACAATCTGCCCTTGCTCACCATCCTCGGCACTACGTCCATCAGGTTTGATAAGGTCTATCTCATACTGTGGATTAGGCACACCCATACTTCCGGGTTTCGGTTCCATCCACGGGAATGTGGCAAGTGTCAGTGTAGTTTCTGTCTGTCCGAAACCTTCCATCAGGCGTATTCCTGTAATCTTTAAGAAGGTTTCATATACAGAATAGTTCAAAGCCTCACCAGCAGTAGTGCAGTATTCCAACGATGAAAGGTCATACTTCGACAGGTCTTCACGTATAAGGAAACGATATATCGTAGGAGGGGCACAAAGGGACGTGATATGATAGTCATGTATTTTTTGAAGGATATCTGCAGGTGTAAACTTCTCATGATCATAAACAAAGACAGTAGCACCGGCAATCATCTGTCCATACAGTTTTCCCCAAACAGCCTTACCCCATCCAGTGTCAGCTATAGTAAGATGAAGACTATCCTTATGAAGGTTATGCCAGAAACTTCCTGTCACGATGTGTCCTAACGGATAAGTAAAGTCGTGTGCCACCATCTTAGGCTCGCCCGTAGTTCCTGATGTGAAGTACATTAATGAAATATCATCGTTGGTATTTACGTGTTCAGGACGGACAAAAGGAGCTGCACTTTCTATTCCTTTATGGAAATCAAGGAATCCCTCAGGCATGTCAGGACCTATACTCACAAGCTTCTCTACTGTAGGAGATTCGGGCATGGCATCTATTACGTGTTTTGTAATAACTTCCTCGCCAGCCATTACAATCATCTTAATAGATGCAGCATTACAGCGATATACAATATCTTTCTTTGTAAGAAGATGAGTAGCAGGAATCACAACAGCACCAAGTTTGTGAAGAGCTATGATTGAATACCAAAACTCATAACGACGTTTCAGAATCAGCATCACCTTGTCACCATGACCAATACCAAGGCTTTGAAAGTAAGAAGCAGTCTGGTCTGTATATTTCTTAAGGTCGGCATATGAAAAATGAATGCACGCACCTTTATCGTTTGTCCATAATATCGCTTCTTTATCCGGTTCTTCAGTAGCCCACGCATCTACTACATCATAGCCGAAATTGAAATTTTCCGGAACTTCTATTTTGAAGTTCTTTATAAAATCCTCTTGTGAGGTAAAATGTGTCTGTTTTACAAATCTCTCTAACATATATCGTATCTGATTATTGCATTACTATAGCTAAGAATCTAACGTTGTTTCCATCAAGCGCCTTCATTCCATGAGGAAGAGAAGAATCAAAATATAGGCTGTCGCCAGGATTAAGTATAAGTTCCTTACCATTTATATTAAGCAACAGACGTCCTTCTATCACCATATTGAATTCCTGCCCGGCATGACTGTTATAATATATAGGTGTAGTTTCAGGCTTTGGTTCCACCGTAACGATAAACGGATCGGCAATTCTGTTCTTGAATCCAGAAGCCAACGATTCATATTTATATGCTTTTGTTCTTTCCACTGAAATACCTGTTCCACGACGTGTAAGGAAATATGAGCGCATGTGAGGTTCTTCGCCGAACATAAGTTCATCAAGAGATATGCCGAATTCTGTTGAAATCTTCTGAAGTGTACTTACCGAAAAATCCGTCTCACCACTTTCCATAGCGGCATACTGTTCTGGAGATACTCCAATTTTTTCCGCTACCTGCTCCACAGTCAGGTCAAGAGCATCGCGCAATCCTTGCAAGCGCATTGCTATTTGTTTTATCTGTTCATCCATAGTCTTTAAAATATTTGCCACAAAAATAATAAAAGGAACGACATTATGAAAGTTATTCTAAATATAAATAATCATAATGTACAAGATAAGGTTTACCATGAACTCCAATTACGGACTTCGCATCGGCCGATGACATACTCACACGCCCCACCCCAATCTTTTCGTCATCAGGGTTTACAATAGTAACAATATCATCCTTCTCAAAATCGCCCACAATATCTGTTACTCCCACAGGAAGCAGGCTCACAGCCTTATCACCACGGAGCTTGTCAGCCGCCTTATGATTGACTATAATCTTACCTTTAGAGAATCCGTCACTATGAGCAATCCATTTCTTGATACTTGACACACCGTTCTCAGACGGAACAAACTTCGTACATATTGTTCCTTCAGGGTTAGAAATCAGATTAACCAGTATATTATCTTTCTTTCCATTGGCTATGAATACGGTAATACCCTCATCTGCCACCTTACGGGCAATACTACTTTTGGTCAACATACCTCCCCTGCCGAATCCGGATTTCTCCGTACTGATATAATCAGACAAGTCTTTACCCTGTTCCACTTCTCTGATAACAGTCACTCCCGGCTGTGAAGGGGCACCATTGTATATACCATCTATATTGCTCAGAATAATCAATGCCTGAACATCCATCATGGCGGCAATCAGTCCTGAGAGTTCGTCATTATCGGTAAACATAAGTTCAGTAACAGAGATAGTGTCATTCTCATTCACAATAGGAATAACATCATTATCAAGCATCACCTGCATACAGTTACGCTGATTGAGATAATGCCGTCTTGTGGAGAAACTTTCCTTTGTGGTAAGCACCTGACCTACTGTGATTCCATGTTCGCGAAACAGTTCGTAATATCTGTTTATAAGCTTGGCTTGCCCCACGGCCGAGAACAGCTGACGACTGTCAACACTGTCAAGCTTGCGCAAAGGCTTCACCTCACTACGTCCGGAAGCCACTGCTCCCGAGGATACAAGCACTATTTCAACTCCTGCCCTATGTAGTTCAGCCACCTGATCCACCAGCGCAGACATTCGCGTAACATCGAGTGTACCATCCTTGCGTGTAAGCACATTGCTACCAATCTTTACCGCTATTCTTTTATATTTACATTCCATACATTTTTTGATTTCATATCTATTAATGACGCAAATATAAGAAATTACGGATATCAAATTACAAAATCATGCAGTCTTTTTATTTCA
>CALUPA010000033.1 GCA_944322395.1 uncultured Phocaeicola sp. | reverse complement strand
TGGCATATGGAGTGATTATGTTATATCATCTTCATATGCCATCATATATTTTAAGGACATTTACTGAATATCCCTAGGGTAAATATCAGTAAAATAAAAAATGGCATATTATGATGATTATTCATCTGATATGCCATTTTTATTGTGTCTCTTATTAAGAACTCTTTTTGTGGTTTTAGTTCTATTTATTGGATATCTTCTAAGTTATATATAAGAAACTGCATAAACGAATTTTAATCTATAGAGCAGAAAAATGTCACAAGGAAGGGTACACTGAAATCTACAATAAATCCATGAAATATTGAAATAACAACGAACTCCTGACCGCTGTATCTGGTGATTATAGGTAATGTAGTGTCCATAGTTGTTGCCCCACCTGATGATATCGGAGCAAGATTGCCGAATATTTTAACCAGTATAGGAGCAGCTACAAGGGTTATTATTTCTCTCATAATGTTTGATAATAAGGCAATTGTTCCCAACTCAGCCCCTTTGTATTCAGTTATAAATATACTGGACAAAGAATAATATCCAAATCCGCTTCCTACAGCCATACATTCTGTTATACTTCTGTTTGGTATAACAATGCTAGCCAATGCCGTACCTGCTAAAGTACCAATAATTGTCATTACGGGGAGTAATACAAGCCTTGGATTTAACGAACGGAAATTTTTGATTGTCTGTGAGTCGTTACCGATACTTAAACCCACACAAAACATTAATGCGCATAACGCATAGAAGCTGATTTCCGAACATTCTTCACCGGGAACTATTTCAAACAATCCGGAAAGGCATCCTAATATGAAGAAACCTACTATAATCAAACTCCCTTTCATATTTTCCTTTCTTTTTTGTTTTTGTATAAAGTATACCATAAAGCCCAAGCGGCAATACAACTTCCAATTACTGCAAATACCGTAATGATGGCAGCATCTAATCCCAGACTTGCAATTCCTTCTGTAATTTGTTTGTTACTTCCCACTTCTGTTCCTAAAATATAAAGTAACACCCATATAAGAACAATAATAGCTTTACCTATAAATGGTATCTTTTTTTTGATTGAATATCCGGTCAGAATGCCGGCTAACATAAGGAGTATGACAGTAAACATATTCTTTATTAAACGTTTTATTATATTATTGTTTGGCAAAAGTAGTCATATTATTTAAAATATCTTGTTTTATTTTCAGTTTTGTGGTTGTTTAGTGTTTAGAGAATAAATGATCAATGGAAGAATGATTTTTAGTTAATAAAAATATATGACATGTAAATCGTGTTATAAAACATATATATATTAATATAATATTTGCAGATTAAATAAAAGTCATTACCTTTGTACTGTGTTTTTCATAGTATTAGATTTAAGGTTAATAAAGGTTGGAGTACAGCGGTACTCCTTTTTTTATGTCCAAATTCAAGGGTATGTTTTTTGTGGATAAAACGTCAAAGCGTTTTGGTTAAAACGACAGGACGTTTTGTGTAAAACGTCAGGTTATTTTTTTCTGTGACTATAGGCATTGTTTTTTATATAAAAAAATAACGGAGATTCTTTGTGAAATGGAATCTCCGTCTTTTGTATAATTAAATACTACTGTTGGAAAATTATCAAATATTCTTTACTTTGATTAGATATTCAGCTATCTGAACTGCATTAAGTGCAGCACCTTTCTTTATCTGGTCGCCTACAATCCAGAATGTAAGACCATTTTCGTCAGCCAAGTCCTTACGTATACGTCCTACGTAAACAGGATCTTTACCTGCAAGGAACAATGGCATAGGATATTCTTTTTCTGCAGGATTATCCATCAGAACAAGTCCTTCACCTTTGGAGAATGCTTCACGAGCCTCTTCTACAGATACAGGGCGTTCTGTTTCAATCCAGATGCTTTCAGAGTGAGAACGAAGAGCAGGTACACGTACACAAGTTGCACTTACTTTAACATCAGAGTGCATGATTTTGCGTGTTTCGTTGAACATCTTCATTTCTTCCTTAGTATATCCGTTTTCAGTGAATACGTCAATCTGAGGGATAAGGTTGAATGCAAGCTGGTAAGCGAATTTTTCAACAGTCACAGGTTCGTTAGCCAATACCTGACGATACTGTTCGTAAAGTTCGTCCATAGCTGCTGCACCTGCACCGCTGGCTGCCTGATATGTTGATACGTGAACGCGTTTGATATGTGTTAGGTTTTCGATAGCTTTGAGAGCCACAACCATCTGTATAGTTGTACAGTTAGGGTTTGCTATAATACCACGTGGGCGGTTCAATGCATCTTCTGCATTGACTTCAGGAACAACCAATGGAATATCGTTGTCCATACGGAAAGCACTTGAATTGTCTATCATCACTGCTCCGTACTTGGTGATTGTTTCTGCAAATTCTTTTGAAGTACCAGCACCGGCAGAAGTAAAGGCTATGTCAACACCTTTAAAATCATCGTTGTGCTGCAGAAGTTTGACTTCGATTTCTTTTCCACGGAATGTGTATTTTCGTCCTGCACTACGTGAAGAACCGAATAGAACTAATTCATCCAAAGGAAAATTTCTTTCTTCGAGCACACGCAGGAATTCCTGTCCTACAGCTCCGCTCGCACCGACAATTGCTACTTTCATTTTTTCTTTAAACTTTAATTGTTAATAAAAACATCATTTTGTCCGCAAAAATAGAATATTTTGGAATATCATGTAGAAAAATCGGGAGAAATTTTATATTTTTGTCTCAAATTGTATATATATTAAATGTTTATGAAAGATTTGCTTGGCTTAACCGGACTGGGTATTAACCTTCCTATAACTGATCCTACTTGGATTTTCTTTCTTGTACTTGTCATAATACTGTTTGCCCCAATTATAATGGGTAAACTCAGGATACCTCATATTATTGGTATGATACTGGCGGGTGTCATTGTTGGCGAGTATGGTTTCAACATACTTGAGCGTGACAGCAGTTTTGAACTGTTTGGCAAGGTGGGACTACTTTATATTATGTTCCTTGCCGGTCTGGAGATGGATATGGACGATTTCAAGAAGAACCAGACTAAAGGTTTGGTGTTTGGCTTCTGGACTTTTGTCATTCCTATGGCTTTAGGTATCGGTACTAGTATGTGGCTTCTGGATTTCTCGTTGGTTACTTCTGTTCTTCTGGCAAGTATGTATGCCAGCCATACACTTATTGCCTATCCGATAATCAGCAGATATGGACTTGCCAGAATACGAAGTGTAAGTATCACTATAGGTGGTACAGCCGTGACTGTACTTTTGGCTCTGGCTGTACTTGCTGTGATAGGTGGTATGTATAAGGAAGATTCTGTGGGTGGAATGTATTGGGTACTTCTTGTTGTCAAGGTACTGGCATTGGGAGCATTGATTATAATCGGTATGCCAAGACTGTGTCGCTGGTTCTTCAGAAAATACGACGATAGTGTAATGCAGTTCGTATTTGTGCTTTCAATGGTGTTCCTCGGTGCAGGACTTATGGAACTTGTAGGCATGGAAGGAATTCTTGGAGCATTTATGGCAGGTCTTGTGATAAACAGATATGTACCGCATGTATCTCCGCTCATGAACCGTCTGGAGTTTGTAGGTAATGCTCTTTTCATTCCTTATTTCCTTATAGGTGTGGGAATGATTATTGATGTTCGTTGTCTTTTCACAGAAGGCGAGGCATTAAAGGTGGCAGTAGTAATGACTGTAGTCGCTACTGTGAGTAAATGGCTTGCAGCATGGATTACTCAAAAATCATTCAAGATGAAGAAAAGCGAATGCAACCTGATTTTTGGTTTGAGCAATGCTCAGGCGGCAGCTACACTTGCTGCGGTCCTCATCGGTCATGAGATAATTCTTCCTACAGGCGAACGTTTGCTCAACGATGATGTGTTGAACGGTACGGTTGTAATGATTCTTTTCACATGTATCATAAGTTCTATAGTGACAGAACGTGCCGCAAAACGTATTGTAGCCGAGGAACACGACGGAGAAACAGATACGGACAAAAAGAAGAATGATAAGGAAAATTTCATGATATCTGTTGCCAATCCTGATACTATAGAAGGGCTGGTGAACATGACACTCATGATTAAGCATCCGAAGCAGAGAAAGGAACTTGTGGCCCTGAGTGTGATTAACGACAATAATACATCCGAGGCTAAGGAAATGATGTCAAAACGTAATCTTGAGAAGACATCTATCATAGCTTCGGCTGCCGATACATCGGTTAGAACAGTGTTGAGGTACGATATGAATATTGCGCAGGGTATTATACATACCGCGCGTGAGAATGACATTACTGATATCATAATAGGTCTTCACAGAAAAACCAATATTTTGGATTCTTTTTTTGGTACTATGACAGAGAATCTGCTTTCAGGTACTCACAGGCAGGTAATGATTGCCAAATTCCTTGTACCTGTCAATACTTTAAGGCGTATAATAGTTGCTGTACCAAAACAGGCAGAATTCGAGGCTGGTTTTTCAAAGTGGGTTGTACAGATGTGTCGTATGGGTAAAATATTGGGATGCAGGGTATATTTCTATGCTTCCGAACAGACATTGGCGTATCTGAAAAGAATTATAGACAGAGAGGGAGCTAATACTTTCTCGATGTATTCCGTACTTGAAGATTGGGACGATTTGTTACTGCTTACAAGCCAGATGGCGTATGATCATCTTTTTGTGATTGTTTCAGCTCGAAAAGGCTCTATGTCATACCAACCTTCATTTGACCAGTTGCCAAATCAGATAGCCAAGTATTTTTCAAATAATAGCTTGCTTATGATTTATCCTGACAGATGGGGTGATCCGGAAGAAATTATGTCATTCTCCGAACCACGCCGTGCGGTTGGCTCTACGGCATACGACACAGTGATTAACAACCTGTATAAATGGTTTAAGAAAGAGTAACAGATGATGAATACTGAAAATAGTAAAGAGTGGCAACAGCGCACGGAACTGTTGCTGGGAAAGGACAGAATGGAGCATCTCAGAAACTCACACGTGCTCGTAGTAGGTCTCGGAGGAGTAGGAGCTTATGCTGCCGAGATGATTTGCCGTGCAGGAGTAGGTAAGATGACTATAGTGGATGCCGATACAGTACAGCCTAGTAACATAAACAGACAGTTGCCTGCCTTGCATTCAGTTATAGGTCGTCCTAAAGCTGAAGTGCTTGCAGAACGTTTTAAGGATATCAACCCAGATTTGGATTTGACAGTTCTTCCTGTATACTTGAAAGATGAGGCTATACCGGAACTCCTGGACAGTGCAAAGTTTGATTTTGTTGTAGACGCCATAGATACAGTTGCTCCAAAATGTTATCTTATATATAATGCTCTGAAACGAGGTATAAAAATAGTAAGCAGTATGGGTGCAGGTGCAAAGAGTGATATCACCCAGGTACGTTTTGCCGATTTGTGGGAAACTTATCATTGCGGACTAAGTAAGGCTGTGAGGAAACGTTTGCAGAAAATGGGAATGAAACGTAAATTGCCAGTAGTGTTTAGCACTGAACAAGCCGACCCGAATGCTGTTATATTGATAGACGATGAACAGAACAAAAAGTCTACTACAGGCACGGTGAGTTATATGCCTGCAGTATTCGGATGTTATCTGGCTGAATATGTAATACGAAAAATCTAATGAAGCGATGATACAGATTGAAGGAATAACAAAAAGTTTCGGACAACTTCAGGTTCTTAAGGGAATAGACCTTAATATTGATAAGGGTGAAGTGGTGAGCATTGTAGGTCCTAGTGGTGCGGGTAAAACCACATTGCTTCAGATTATAGGAACACTTGACAGAGCAGATGCAGGAAGGGTGATAATCAACGGTACTGATGTAAGCCGTATGAAAGAGAAGGAACTGTCGGCATTCAGAAACAGGGAGATAGGTTTCGTTTTCCAGTTTCATCAGTTACTTCCGGAGTTTACTGCACTCGAGAATGTCACTATTCCGGCTCTGATAAAAGGTGTTTCTGCTCATGATGCACGCAAGCAGGCTCTGGATATGCTGAAGTTTCTCGGACTTCAGGACCGTGCGTCGCATAAGCCGGCAGAACTTTCCGGTGGAGAGAAACAGAGGGTAGCAGTGGCAAGGGCTTTGATGAACAATCCTTCTGTAGTATTGGCCGACGAGCCATCGGGAAGCCTTGATACAAAAAATAAGGAGGAACTGCACAATCTGTTTTTTGAATTGCGCGACAAACTGGGACAGACTTTCGTAATTGTAACCCACGATGAAGGACTGGCAAGCCAGACAGACCGTACTATTCATATGCTGGACGGAAGAATAGTTTAGTTTTAATTAAGAATTAGGACAATTAAACTCAAGTTATAACAACTAAAAACCAATAACTATATATTATGAGTCATATTAAATTGGGAGAATATAACCTTCTGGAAGTCGTTAAGGAAGTAGATTTCGGGGTTTATCTTGATGGCAGCGAAGATGGCGAGATACTGTTGCCTACACGTTATGTACCTCAGGGATGCAAGCCTGGTGACGTACTGAATGTGTTTATTTATCTCGATATGGACGAACGTCTGATTGCAACAACTTTACAGCCTTATGTCAAGGTAGGCGAGTTTGCCTGTCTTGAAGTGGCATGGGTGAACCAGTACGGAGCATTTCTGGACTGGGGATTGATGAAAGACCTTTTCGTTCCTTTCCGCGAACAGAAAATGAAGATGTTTAAGGGCAATTCGTATGTAGTTCATGTTCATCTTGACGAGGACAGTTATCGCATTGTGGCATCGGCAAAAGTGGAGAAATTCCTTTCAAAGGATATGCCTGAATATAACGCAGGTGATGAAGTGGAAATTCTGATATGGCAGAAAACAGACTTGGGATTTAAAGTTATAGTCGACAATAAATTCGGAGGTATGATTTTCAAGAATGAGATATTTACCGACGTTCGTATAGGCATGAAGATGACTGCATATATAAAGCAGGTACGTCCTGACGGTAAGATTGACCTTGAACTTCAGAAGGGAGGAGTAAAGAAAGTTGAGGATTTTGCAGACACTCTTCTGGAATATATACGCAGTAACGGCGGTTCTACACCTTTGAATGACAAGACTGATGCAGATGTGATTTACAATACATTTGGTGTGAGCAAGAAAACATTCAAGAAAGCTGTGGGCGATCTTTACAAGAAACGCCTGATAGTGCTTGAAGGTGAACAGGGAATACGTCTTGCTTAAGGATACAGATATGTAGGATTTATCCTATATACCGTAGGAGCATTCCTAAAAACGTTTGGGGATATTCTGTTGTAGGAGGATTTTTATCCTCCTATTTTTGTATCAGGAAATTTAAACAGAAAGATTATGAAGAGAAGACTTTGTTTAATGTTCATGGCTGTTGCAGCATTTATTTATGTATTGCCTGCTGGAGCCTTGGATCTGGGTGATGTGAGGGTAAATGCACGTTTCCTTACAGACAGAATGGCTTTCGAACTTAAGCTGAATGAGCGTCAGTATAACGACCTGTATGAGATAAACTTTGATTTTTTTAATAATGTAGACCCATATGTTTCGGCTTTGTCGCGAGCGGATGTTCGTGCGATGGATGTCTATTACAGATATCTTGACGAGAGGAATGATGACTTGCGATGGGTTATGTCTAGTTCGGCATATGTGAAGTTTATGTCTATAGATTATTTCTTCCGCCCAATATATGCTGTGAATAATGTGTGTTATGTCCGTATTTATAAGGTGTATCCCGACAGACGTTTTTTCCATTATGGATTGCCAGTGCATTATTACTCTTACAGAGGGGCGCACGGACGTAAGTATTGCGGTGGAGTGAGCTATTATAAGAAGAATTTCAGAAAGCATTATAACCATAAGGTGTATGCCGGATATTATCAGTGCAGACCAGAACACAGACCGCATGATTTTGGACGACCAGCTCCTTCGGCAAGACCTTCTCGGCCTGTCTGTCCTCCACAGAGACCGGTTCCACATGCGAGACCTGTCTGTCCGTCAAAACCTGTACCTCCTGCAGTATCGCGTCCGCCTAAGCATGACAGCAAACATGACAGATACGAACATCGTGATAAAAGGAAATTGGAGACTAGAAAAAGTAAGGAACGTATTGACAGAAGTTCTACACGCAAGTCAAGAGAAGCAATACGTGAAATGTGATACGAAAGTAATATTTTTTCATAATATACATATCTCTCTTGTTATAAATCGTATGTTTTTTTATTAAGGTAAAAATTTTGGGATGATAAAAAAAACGACAATACTGTTTCAGTCCGTTACTGTCAGGTATTGTCGTTTTTCTGTTTTTGGTATATAATCTTTATTTCAAAGTCAAAGGTACTCCCTTATAGAAATCAAGTATCTTGGTCCTGAATATATAGTCGTATTTTGCCTGAAGCCTTTCGGATATAGCTTTCATCCAGCTTGTACGGCTTTCGTTATACTCTGTTGCATTGGCCTTACCTTCTGCATATTTTTCTTTCATCAGATTGAAGGAAGCTTCTGCTGCCTGGTCGGCTGTAAGGCTGCTTTGATATCTGCTTTCAGCACCTATGGCGTTATAATATGCCTGCTGAATTTCCTTATATAGAGCCTTTTTACTGTCTTCAAGCTGCCAGTTCAGAGTGTTCTGCTGTATGCGTGCACTTCTTACCTGGTTTCTTGTACTGAAACGGTTGAATATAGGAATATTAAGTTGGAATCCGAAGTATTGGCTGAAGTTGTCTCTTAATTGGGAACCGAACACAGGATTGTCCATACCGGCCACTTTATAGTAGTTTGTACTGAGACCGGCCCCGAAACTGAGCTGAGGATAATATGCACTTTTAGCTATCTTGACAGATCTTGCAGCTCCTTCCAGACGGTATTGTGCTGCTTTGATGGAGGGTTTGAACAGTACTGCCTGATTATAAATATCCGTAGGCGAGGTTATACTGCTCATATACTCTTCCATGTCGGCTTCTGGGGTTGCGATAGAAAAATTGTCAGGAGAAGGCAACTCAAGCAGTTGGCTTAAATCAAGTAATGCCAGCTTATAGTTATTGTCTGCCTGTACGGCAGAGAGCTCGTCTTGTGCTACTCTGGATTTTGCTTCAAGCCATTCGGCTTCCGATGCTTTTCCTGTTTTGAAATATGCTTCTTTCTGTGCCAGCATTTCTTTGCTTAAATCCACTTGCACATGTGCCACTTGGGCAAGTTCCTCGTTGAACAGTACTTGAAGATATGCTGAGGCCACCTGTATGCTTATATCTTCCTTCGCCTTGTTCAAATCTTCGGTTGCAGCTTGTAGGTTTAATTTAGCAAGTGCTATATTGTGGGTTATTTTCAGACCTGTGAAAAGTGGAATACTGGTATTCAGATTGAGTGCAGTGTTTTGGGTATTCAGACTTTTATATGTATTGTCTGCCTGCAGGCTTCGTCCGAAATTGAAAGAGTGTGATGCCCCACCGTTCAAGTCTGGTAGTCTGCTCCATTTGGCAGTGTTAAGCTCTACTTCACTCTGTTCTTTCGATGCTTCCTGCTGCTTTATGCTGAGGTTGTTTTCTATGGCATGTGTGATACATTTTTCCAAGTCCCATTTCTCCTGAGCATAAACATTGGCAGAAAGCAGAACCATAAGTGCTGAAGTGGTTATTATTTTGTTCTTCATTTCAGTTTTTAGTTAAACTGTTATACTTTACATTATTCTTTTTTAAGTCCGCGAACAAAGTCGTTTTCCTTAAGTCCTGATTTTACTTCAACGTTTATTCCGTCGCTTACACCTGTTGTGACAGTTTTGCGCTCGAACTTCTGTCCTGATACACTGTCGGTGAAAAGGAATACGAAAGTAGAGTCACCTTTGAATTCAAGTGCACTTTCCGGTATGCTGAGAACATTGTTTGCTCTTTGAAGTTCCATTTCTGCATTTGCACTATATCCTGAACGTATCGTTACACTGTCAGGAACTGTTATTGCAGCTTTAATTTCAAATTGGTTGGCTCCGTTGTTTTCTACGCTTTTCGGTGAGATATATTCTAGGGTAGCACTGAAAGACATGTTCTGCAGTGCTCCCAATGTGATTTTTACAGGAATACCTACTGCTATCTTGCCAACTTCAGTTTCGTCTACGTTGCCGCGGAATATAAGGTCGCTCATGTCGGCTACGGTTGCAATTGTAGTACCGTCATTGAAAGTGTTGCTCATGATTACAGAGTTACCTACTTTTATAGGGACATCCAGGATAAGTCCATCAATGGTAGAACGGATAAGTGTACTGCTGAACGAGGCGCTGTTTTTTGTAATACCTTCCTTGATGATTTCCAGATTGTCCTTTGCTGCCTGTATTTCTTCGCGTGCCTGTTTTGTGGTGAGCAAAGTCTTTTCATACTCTTCTGTACTTACGAGTTTCTTTTCGTACAGTTTTTCCATTCTTTCAAGGTCAATTTCAGCCTGGCGTCCGTTCATTTCTGCCAAACGCACACGGCTTTCTGCCGAATTGAGTTGTCCTAATTCAGGAATGACTTTTACCTTTGCTATGACTTCGCCTTTTTTTACATTTTCGCCGGCTTCCTTATATACCTCCGAAATTATACCTGAAATCTGCGGCTTGATTTGTACCTCGTCTCGCGGTTCGATCTTACCTGTAGCCACAGTAGTCTGAATAATGTCTGACTTTACAACTTTTGATAAGTTGTATTCAACATCTTTTGGTTGAGATTTCTGATAGAGAAACACGAAAGTACCAAGGAACAGTAGTGCGATTACTACCATTATTCCTATTCTGATAAATTTCTTCATATAGTTTGTTTTTTGAGTTTTTAAGTTTGTTAGAACTTTAGTTTGGTTGTCTTGATTATTCATTCTTAATTGACCATCACTCATCTCTTATAGCTTCAATTGGTTTTATTGCCATAGCCCGGAATGCGGGAGCCAGTCCTGCCAGCAACCCTAGGATAAGCAGCAAGACACAGGCGCCTATTGCACCCCAAAAGCTTATCTGGAAATGAGCAGTAGAGGTAGGAGAGGAAAGAGCCTGTTCTACTATATTTAGCAGAAATACAGCAAAAGATATACCGCTCATTCCGGCAATGATGGTCAGTACCATACTCTCTGTAAGAATCTGGCTTAGTATATCATTGGGGCGTGCTCCGATAGCTCTTCTGATACCAATCTCCGTAGTTCTTTCTTTCACTGTCACCATCATAATGTTGCTTACTCCTATGGCTCCTGCCAGAAGAGTACCAAGACCTACCATCAGTCCAAGTACCTCTATTCCGGAAAAAAGATTGTCCATCATGCCGAACATAGCTTCTGCATTTACGCTTATAACAGCCTGTTTGTCGTCCGGATGAACATTGTGTGCACGTTTTATTACGGTTTCCACTTTTTCCTGAATTTCACTTACAGAGTAACCTTTCTTCACAGTGAAGCTGAGCATCTGTATTTTATCTCCGTAGTTATAGTTTTGTTGCATAGTCGAGAAAGGTATTATTATGGATGTTTCGGCCTGTCCTTGTACAGACATGTTGCCTGCAGCCATATTTACTCCTATTACCTGATAGTAAATACCGCTTACCTCGATATACTTTCCACAAGGATTGCTTTTATCTGGAAAAAGGCTCTCGAAAATTCTACTTCCAAGTACACATACTTTTCTTCTGTTTATAATATCCATATCGTTAATATATCGGCCCATGGATATTTGCGGCTCCTCTATTTTTGCGTAAATTGGATAAAGTCCTTTCAGTGTGCCTGAAGTCTTGTTCTCATTATAAACCATGTCTATTCCCCATTTTGTGATGTTAGGGGTTACAACTTCTATTTCCGGAACACTTCGGCGGACTCTTTCCACATCTGTGTTCGTAAGTTCCCAAAACCGCCCTTGCTGGAAACCTTTATATGCCTTGCTTGTCTGGTTTGTACCCATAAATCCTGAATTAGTGGCAAATCCTACAAATTGTTTTGCCATCAGATCTTGTACGCCTTTTGTTCCACCCATAATGGCAACAAGCATGAATATACCCCAAAAAACACCGAAAGCAGTGAGCAGGCTTCGTGTCTTGTTCCTTGTTATGGTCAGGATTATTTCCTCGCATGTATCTAAATCAAATCGTCTCATATCAGTCTGCTCTAAGTGCTTCTATAGGTCGTATCATTACAGCCTTTCTTGCAGGGAACAGACCTGCAAGTGTTCCGGCTATTATAAGTGTTAGTGTAGCTTGTATGGCAATACTTATGTCTACGGTAGGATTTTCAAAAAATGTCATAGAAAAAACACCTGCATCTACCACTTGTTTGCCTGCAACTACGTTCATGTATTCTGTAGTGGCAATACCTGCTATCATCCCTATGTATCCGAAAAACGTTGTTATTACCACACTTTCCGATATTATCAGCCAGAGTATTGACGAAGGTTTCGCTCCCAGCGCTTTTCTTATTCCGAATTCGTGTGTTCTTTCTCTCACAGTAATCAGCATAATATTACTGACTCCCACAATTCCGCTAAGAAGAGTGAAAATACCAATTACCCATATAGAGATGTTCAAGATGTTTGTTGCTGATTGTTGTTGCAGATATTGTGTAAATCTGTTCCAAATCCATATTGCACTATCATCGTCAGGAGCAAAATTATTATTTTTTGCAATGGCTGTACGATACTCTTTTTCAAAAGTATCGTTAGTCGCTTGGTCTGTAAGATTTTGTGTGGCAAAAATGATGTTGTCTATGCTATCGCCTTTTTCATATATAATTTGTAATGTGGTGAAAGGAATAAGAGCACTAGGAGAGAAACTGTTCTGGTCGGAATATATCCCTACAACTTTATACATAACTCCCTGTGAGGTGATGTACTTACCTATTCCTTCTGATTTGGGAAATAGTATGTCGGCTGTCTTTTGGTGAAGGACAATTACTTTTCTCATTTCTTTCATATCACGATTGTTTATGAATCGTCCCTTTACAAGCCTCATAGGTTCCATTTCTGTATGGTTTGGATATACACCGTTGATAGTTATACTTACGTTTTCCTTGCCGTAGGTCAATATTCCGCTGTGACTTGTTGTGGCTCCAACTGTAGTAATGTTCTCAGTGAATCTTTTTGAGGTTATTTTTAAATCTGTCTGGTTTAAGGATATATTCCTGCCTTCGTTCAGTCCGTTGAATGCCTTTGATGTTACTCCCGGATAAATTTTCATGGAATTCATTTTCATATCAGCCGACTGGTTCTCGAATGCATGGATAAGTCCGTTTCCTGCTCCCAAAAGAACAATAAGCATGAATATACCCCAAGCTACAGCAAATCCGGTAAGTGCCGTACGCAGCTTGTTACGCATTATTGTGCCGTATATTTCTTGAATAATATCTAACATCTTTCTATATATTATTTCATGAATCCGTTTTTGCCGAATGGTGATGCATTGTGGTCTATGTTATCTTCTATTTTCTCTATTACACCATCCTTGATATGAATAATCTTGTTAGTCTGGTTTGCAACTCCGCTTTCATGGGTTACTATTATAATAGTCAATCCTTCTTTTTCATGAAGTTCTTTTAGTATGTTCATTACTTCTACAGATGTTTTACTGTCAAGTGCGCCTGTAGGTTCGTCTGCTAAGATTATTTCCGGTTTCGATATTAGGGCTCTGGCTATTGCCACTCTTTGTTTCTGTCCTCCCGACAGTTCATTGGGCATGTGATGGGCCCATTCTTTCAGTCCGAGCTTTTCCAGATATTCCATTGCCAATTCGTTTCGTTTCTTTCTGCCAACTCCCTGGTAATATAAAGGAAGCGCTACATTTTCCATGGCGTTTTTGAATGATATAAGATTGAATGACTGAAATATAAAACCTATCATTCTGTTTCTATATTCTGCAGCTTTGGTTTCGCTGAGATTTTTAATCAACACTCCATTTAATGTATACTCTCCTGTGTCATAATTGTCAAGTATCCCCAATATATTAAGTAATGTTGATTTACCAGATCCGGAAGCCCCCATTATAGATACAAATTCTCCTTTTTTGATTTCAAGGTTAATACCTTTCAAAACATGTAGCGGAGCTCCGTTATGATATGTCTTGTTTATGTCTTTTAGATGAATCATTTTGTCAGCCTATTAATAAATATGCGGCTAAATTAGAAAAAAACTGATACATTCGTATTAATAATTATTTGAAAAATTTGGGAGATTATTGTCTATTGTATATTTTTGTGTCAATAATTAACCCTAAACAATAAATGTCATGACTGTAAATATGGAAAAACCCTATGTGGTTGGTATGGACATCGGCGGTACAAATACCGTGTTCGGTGTAGTTGATTCTCGTGGAAACGTGTTGGCTTCCGATTCAATTAAGACTCAACAATATGAAGAGATTGAGGAATATGTGGATGCTGTTTGCAAGAAACTAATCCCTCTTTTGCAACAATTTGGCGGTGCTGAAAAGTTTAAAGGCATGGGAGTAGGTGCTCCAAATGGTAACTATTATAAAGGAACTATTGAATTTGCTCCAAATCTTCCATGGAAGGGAGTTATTCCTTTGGCAGCTATGTTTGAAGACAAGTTGGGAATACCTACTGCTCTTACTAATGATGCTAATGCAGCAGCTATTGGTGAAATGACTTATGGTGCTGCTCGTGGTTTGAGAGATTTCATCATGATTACACTTGGTACAGGTGTAGGAAGCGGTATTGTTGTGAACGGACAGTTGGTTTACGGTCATGACGGTTTCGCTGGTGAGCTTGGACATGTTGTTGTAGAACGTGACGGTCGTATTTGCGGATGCGGACGTAAAGGTTGTCTTGAAACTTATTGTTCTGCTACTGGTGTGGCACGTACAGCACGTGAATTCCTTGTTGCTCGTTCTGAACCAAGTTTGCTTAGAGAGATACCTGCAGAAGAAATTGTATCTAAGGATGTTTACGATGCAGCAATTAAAGGTGATAAGCTTGCTCAGGAAATATTTGAATACACAGGAACAATTCTTGGTAGAGCTTTGGCTGACTTTATTGCATTCTCAAGTCCTGAAGCAATCATTCTGTTCGGCGGTCTTGCAAAATCAGGAGATCTTATCATGAAACCTATCCAGAAAGCTATGGATGAAAATGTGCTTAAGATTTATGCCGGCAAGACAAAACTATTACTATCTCAACTTAAAGATGCAGATGCAGCAGTACTTGGTGCAAGTGCATTAGGTTGGGAAGTCAAAGAAGACTAAATTTTTCTTCTAATATTTCAAATGCTCATCAAGCTATGTTTATACAAGTTTGATGAGCATTTTTTTGTCCATTATTTTTTGGTATTATGTTTCTTCCAAATATACGGACGCAGCACGTAATAACTGAAAACACTTCCTAATATAACTCCGGTGATATTTGCCAGGAAATCGAACCAGTCTCCACCTCTTGTTTCAGTGAGTGTGTCTTGTCCTATTTCTATAAGTCCGCTCATAATTATCGGACACAAAACTCCACCTATTATAAGATGCTTTTTTATTAAAGGGAAATGTTGCCTGAGATGTTCGGACCATAATATAACAGTAAGTCCTCCGTACATACATATATGGACTATCTTGTCTATATTCTTTATCTCGCTGATGGAAGTCTGCGGAGGTTTGAAAAACGACAGATACAATATTGCTGCTATTATCAAAATAGACAGTGGGTAACGTTTTAAATATGTAATCATGTTATAAATATTAATTTCTTCGTCAAAAATATGATATTTTTCGTACATTTGTGTCGTAAAACAGTTCTATTTATCATTTAATATGTTTTTTTATGCAACATCATCACGACAGAGTTAGTTTTGGAAGTAAATTGGGAGCAATATTGGCGGCGGCAGGTTCGGCAGTGGGATTGGGTAATATATGGCGATTCCCGTACGAGGCAGGAAACCATGGTGGTGCTGCTTTTATTCTTATATATTTAGGATGTATATTTATATTCGGGCTTCCTATAATGGTAGCAGAATTCACTATAGGCCGTAGTGCAAAGGCAAGTACCGGAGGCTCTTTCAGTGTTTTGGCACCGGGAACAAAATGGAAATGGGTAGGCTATCTTGGTGTGCTTACTGGCTTCCTCATTTTGGGATACTATTCAGTTGTAGCTGGATGGACTCTGGAATATCTGCTTCAGGCTGCCATAGGTGGATTTCAGGGAAAGAATGCAGAAGGATTTATAGCAATGTTCAATGAATTCTCATCCGATCCGCTGCGCCCTATAATATGGCTTACTGTTTTCATGGTGCTTACTCATTTTGTCATAGTTAAGGGGGTAAAGAATGGAATAGAGCGTTCTTCAAAAGTTATGATGCCTGTTCTTTTTATTTTAGTGCTTCTTTTGGCGATATGTTCGGTAACATTGCCTGGTGCAGAGAAAGGATTGGAATTTCTTTTCAAACCTGATTTCAGTAAAGTTACACCGGAAGTATTCCTTGGAGCTATGGGACAGGCTTTTTTCTCCATGAGTCTTGGCATGGGATGCCTTTCTACTTATGCATCATATTTTGGCAAGGAAACCAGACTTGGACATACGGCCATGAGTGTAGGTGTCATAGATACTTTTGTGGCTATACTTGCTGGAATAATAATCTTCCCGGCTGCTTTTTCTGTAGGTATTAATCCTGGTTCAGGTCCGTCATTGATATTTATAACACTGCCAAATGTGTTCCAGCAGGCATTTTCTGCAGTACCTTTCTTGGCTGTTGTGTGTGCCATAGCTTTCTATTTGCTTCTCGCTTTGGCTGCACTTACATCAACAATTTCACTGCATGAGGTTTCTACCGCATTTCTTCATGAAAAGTTCGGACTTACCCGAGGAAAGGCAGCTACCATAGTATCTATAGGTTGTTGGACTATAGGAGTAGTATCTTCTCTTGCATTGGGCGAGTGGAGTGGATATAAGATAGCAGGCATGAATTTTTTCGATGCACTAGATTATCTTACAGCTAAAATCATGTTGCCTGTTTCAGGTATGTTGTCTGCAATATTTGTAGGTTGGGTTCTAAATAAAGCAATTGTGAAAGGAGAAGCTACAAACTATGGTACATTGAAACCTACATTTTATCCACTTTATATTTTTATACTGAAGTTCATAGCACCTATTGGTATTATACTTATTTTCCTTAATGAGTTGGGATTGTTCTGATAAATAATAAATCTCATTATGTGGAAAGACTGGTTCTTTTATACACGCAGCCAGCGTAGAGCAATAGTAATTCTGTTGGTGTTTCTTGTTCTGCTTATATTTTTGCTGACAGGCGAAAAGATGAGCAAGGGTAAAATGGAAATTAAAGTTGAACCATTGCTAATTGCTGATTCTCTTTATTCTAAGGTTGAAACAGACAGGATAGAACGTGAGAGGAATTATAAAAGTAAAACTTACAGGAGGGAATGGACTGCATCGGTGAAAGATAATAAGCGGAATATAACTTCTGAAAAGGTTGTTAATGATGAGATTAGAAAAGACTCTCTGAGATTCCCCAAACAGGAAAAATATTCTCCGGGAATTATTATAGATGTAAACACTGCTGATACTTCAATTTTGAAGAAAATACCGGGAATAGGACGAGTAATTTCCAGAAATGTGGTGAATTACAGAAACCGTTTGGGAGGTTTTTATGATGTCAGACAATTGCTTGAAGTAAAGTATGTTGATTCGACTTTACTTGTATGGTTTCAGGTTAAATCTGGTGTTTTTCGAAAAATCAATGTAAACAAAGCGGATATTGACGAACTTCGCTCTCATCCTTATATGGATTTCTATAAGGCCAAATCAATTATTGATTTCAGACGTAAGCGTGGACGTATTAGCAGTATATCGCAACTTTCAATGTTCAAGGAGTTTACAGAAGAGGATATTGCCAGACTTGAGCATTATCTTTCATTTGAATAGCGGTGAAATACTGTGTGCTTGGTTTCCATAAATAGTTTATTAGCCGTTTACCGGCCGTTCAGAAGACATTCACTGAACAGCCGGTAAACGGCTAATAAAATTATTTTATAAATGCTGTTATTTAAGACGGAATGTAACTCTTATTTTTCTATCGAGTATCCGGCAGCTTTGGCTATCAATACAGGAATTTGTATGTTATCCAGTCTTCCACTGAAGTTTTCAGCTCCGGCTCCAATAGCAAATACAGGAACATAACCAGCTGAGTGACCCCCACTGGTCCAGCCTACAAGTGCTGTTTCGTTTATTATACGTTTTGCCTCTGCTGCAAGAGCTTCATCCCTGGCATATTCGCTTTTTTCCATTTTTGCATTTTGGCCTTTAAGTGTCTTTTTATAAACGTTTTCTAGACGTTCTTCCTGCTCTTCTGAAAGTTTTATTTCATCCCAGAAACCGAAGTTGTTTTTCAACGCCTCTTTTACAGTTTCCCATGGAACATTGTTTTTATATTTCTTTCGCATGGCGTTCAATACTTTTGTGAAACCGCTTTCGCTTGTTTTCTGGTTTGCCAGATTCTTCAAGTTAAGCTTGTATGGTCCTGTACCTAATACTATACCACCTGTTTCATGGTCGGCAGTAACTACTATCAAGGTTTCATCTGGGTGTTGCTTGTAGAATTCGTATGCTATCTTGATAGCATTATCTAAGTCTTGTACTTCGCGGAAAGCTGTAGCTGCATCGTTACTATGGCAAGCCCAGTCAATTTTCCCGCCTTCCACCATAAGGAAGAAACCTTTGCTCAAGTCTTTCGACAGGAAGTCAATAGCCGAACGTGTGATATCTGAAAGAGATAAGTCTGTTTCCGTTCTGTCTATAGCATATGGAATGGCACTTCTGTCTTTTTTAGAAGCATCTTCGCTTTGGAAAAGAATCATTTTGTCGGCATGTGAACTTTTATTAGTATATTCGTTATAGCCTCTGGCAATGCTGTAACCATATTCATCGGCCATTTCATAAAGGTTTTTAGCATTTTTATCATTCTTGTTTTCCGGTTCCAAAAAATCTGAGCCTGCATAGAAATCAAATCCTGCTGTATACAGGTCGGCACCTATATTATAATAGCTGCTTCGTCCGGCTTCATGAGCATAGAAAGCAGCAGGAGTGGCATGGTCTACACTTACACTGGTAGCAATACCAACTCTTTTTCCACTGTTTTTTGCCCATACTGCAACACTGTTTACCGGTGTTTCAAGGTCTTTCATAACCCCGATTGCTCCGTTTTTAGTTTTGTTTCCTGTGGCCAATGCAGTTCCAGCAGCAGCGGAGTCTGTTACACCGTTAGTGGCAGAAAAAGTGGTTGCTACAGTAGAAACCGGAAATTGTGTGAAGCATAAAGGTTCTATGGCAATTTTTCCTTTAAGTTCGCCTTGGAAGAGTTCAGTTCCTTGAACTTGATTTACCCCCATTCCATCGCCTATAAAATAGAATACGTATTTAGCTTGCTGTGCAAAAACTGAATTAAGGGATAGTAATAATAAAGTAAAAAGTAGATAGAATTTTTTCATAAGATATAGTTTTGTTTTTAGTTCAGGCAAAAGTAATAAATAATTAGAGTTTAATCTGAATTTAATATTTTTTTGCTTTCTATTTGTGGTTGAATTGTATCTGCGTCAGTTTATATATTACAAACAAATTATTTTTATTATTATGATAAGAAATTTTTTATTATTGGGATTTTCACTCGTTTTTTGTGCATGCAATAACGAATCAGTATTTTCAGATGGCGACATGGCAGTAAAACTTTTGGCTCAGATTGGCTCTACACAATTGTCTAAAACAGTGACAGACACAGACGGAAGTGTAAGTTTTTATGATAACGATAAAGTTGGAATGTTTGTGGAGAACGTGGAAAATCCTTTCCTTTGGACTTACAAGAATAATATTTGGGAAGCCGAAAAAAGTGTTGAATGGGAAAACCGTTCGGACGATTTTGAATTTCTGGCATACTATCCTTGCGAGTATACTGAAGGAGTGTTACGCACATCTGTTCCTATGCCTGACTTGTCTGTACAGACAGGAAATATTGATGATATAGGAAAAAAAGATTTTTTAGTTGGGAGATGTGTCACATCTTATTCTGATAATAACGGCATAGTGTCTTTTGCCGGTGAAAACTCCTTCACACATGTATTCTCACTATTACATTTGAATATTGTAAATGAAAACCAGTCACAATCTTTCATCATGGAGAGCTGTACGTTTTCGGGCGAAGGTATAGTTACTCCTTATGTATATTCGTTTGATTCGTCGTCTCCGGGAATGAAGAAAAGCGGAACAGAAGAAGTGTCTGTTTTGCAGATTGAGGATTTGTCTTCGCTGTCGTCGGTAACAGTGCTTGTAAATCCTGTTGTAATGGACGAACCTCTTAAGTTTACTTTGAGGTATACTGTGGATGGACATAAATATGAAGCATCTGCAGGTCTGGTTAAAAGCCTCACAGCAGGAAGTTTTAATAAGTTGACGTTAAGACTAGTCGATGGTGAATTGTCAATGATAGGCAACGAAGTACGTGATTGGAATGTCATTATGCTGGAAGATATAGTATTAATTGGTACTTCGATGTAATATATTGTCATTGTTTTGTAATACATAAAGAATTTTCTTGTAATTTTGCACCTTAAAATATTTTAGAAACTCTTTTAATAATTAGTTGCACGTATGAAAGCACTGAAGGAACGGATATTGCGAGACGGAAAATGTTTTGAAGGTGGTATCCTTAAAGTTGACAACTTTATCAATCATCAGATGGACCCTATTCTGATGAAATCCATGGCGGTGGAATTTGTAAGGCGTTTTGCCAGTACCAAAATTAACAAAGTGCTGACTATTGAAGCCAGTGGTATTGCTCCGGCCATTATGGTGGGCTATTTGCTTGAACTTCCTGTGGTTTTTGCAAAGAAGAAGAAACCCAGCACGATGGAAAATATGATTACTACTACGGTTTATTCTTTCACTAAGGACAGAAATTATGATGTCTGTGTGAGCAGCGACTATCTGTGTCCTGGCGACAAGGTGCTTTTCATTGATGATTTCCTTGCAAACGGAAATGCGGCTAAAGGTATCATTGATTTGGTGAACAAGGCAGGTGCAGAGCTTGTTGGTATGGGATTCCTTATTGAAAAGTCATTCCAGCATGGAGGCGAACAGCTCAGAAATATGGGTGTTCATGTGGAATCGCTTGCCATTATTGAAAGCCTTGACAACTGTAAGATAGTCCTTAAAGAAGATTAACTAATAGATAAACTCAAAAACTCAAATTTTAAAGAATGGAAAATGAACAAAATGTAGCCCCGGGCGAGGGGCTGATTTACGGACTAAACGACCGCCCACCTTTGAAGGATACCATTTTTGCGGCCTTACAGCATTTGTTGGCCATTTTCGTGGCAATCATCACTCCTCCGCTTATTATTGCCGGAGCATTGGGACTTGACATCGAAACAACAGGTTTCCTGGTTTCCATGGCGCTTTTTGCATCAGGTATCTCTACTTTCATCCAGTGTAGGAGAGTAGGTCCTATCGGTTGCGGACTTCTTTGTATTCAGGGAACAAGTTTCTCTTTTATCGGTCCTATTATTTCTGCCGGACTTACAGGAGGTTTGTCTTCTATCTTTGGCGCAACGATAGCAGCTTCTACTGTGGAAATGCTTATAAGCCGAGTATTGAAATATACACGTAAGATTATCACTCCTCTTGTTTCAGGTATTGTGGTAACTCTTATCGGTATGAGCCTTATCAAGGTAGGTATCTCTGCATGTGGCGGTGGTGTTGCTGCACAGAACGACGGTACTTTCGGTGCATTCCAGCATGTGGGGCTTGCAGCTCTTGTACTTGTGCTTATCATCATTTTCAACCGTAGCTCTAACCGCTATCTGCGTATGAGTTCCATCGTAATAGGTCTTTTGGTGGGATACGTTGTAGCTTGGGCTTTAGGTATGGTTGATTTCTCGTCAGTACAGAGTTATGGTGGATTCAATATACCTGTACCTTTCAAATACGGAATTTCGTTTGACATTTCTGCTATTATAGGCTTGGGGCTTGTTTATCTTATTACAGCAATTGAGGCATATGGCGACGTTACCGCAAACTCTCTTATATCAGGCGAACCTGTGGAAGGTGAGAAGTTTGTGAAGCGTGCTTCAGGAGGTATCCTTGCCGATGGTTTCAACTCTATGCTTGCTGGTATTTTCAATTCATTCCCTAACTCTATCTTTGCACAGAACAATGGTATGATTCAGCTGACAGGTGTTGCCAGCCGTTATGTGGGATATTTTATTGCCGGATTTCTCATCCTGTTGGGACTTTTCCCTGCTGTAGGTCTGGTGTTCTCGCTTATGCCTGAACCGGTGCTTGGAGGTGCAACACTGCTGATGTTCGGTACTGTAGCTGCAGCCGGTATACGTATTATAGCATCTCAGAAGATTGACAGAAAGGCTACACTTGTTATGGCATTGAGTTTTTCTTTCGGATTGAGTGTGGAATTGGTTCCTGACATTCTATCGCAGCTACCTGACACAGTGAAGAACATATTCTCGTCAGGTATTACGACTGGAGGACTTACTGCTATTCTGGCAAATATGCTAATCAGAATAAAAGAATAAAATATTTTATATTATATGAAAAGCGATGATTGTTCCGTCGGGGAGCAATCATCGCTTTTTGTTTTTATATTATTGATTCCTTAATGATAAAATTATAGTCATACGTTCGTGTAACTGTAGTGACACCATCGTGTGACTTAAGTGACACTCTCGTGTAACTATAGTGACACGTGCGTGTGACGCTGAAAATGTTTTGTCTTTTTTCAGTATTATTTGTTTCTAATGAATCTTCTCATACCATCCGTATAGAATACTTTAGTAGAATCATTTTCGTCAGAATAAATGAAATATGCATCAATCTCCGGATGGGTATTGCAGATGGCAACTGCTGAATCAAGTCCTAAAACCATAAATGCAGTGGCATAAGCATCGGCTGTGGCACAGTTTTTTGCCACAACTGTGGATGAAAGTATGTTATGTTGGACAGGATATCCCGTGCGCGGGTTTATGGTGTGTGCATATTTCTTGCCATCTTTGTAATAGAAATTGCGGTAATTTCCTGATGTGGCAAGTCCGGCATTTGTAATTTCCATTACTGTCTGTAACTCCTGGTTCACAGAAAGAGAATCGTCTATGGGTTTGTTTATTCCAATGCGCCAAGGACTCATTTTCGGGTTCTTGCCTTTAAGTACAAGTTCTCCACCTATGTCTATCATATAATTTTCTACTCCTTTGCTGTCAAGAAGTCGTGCCACATGGTCCACTCCGTAGCCTTTTGCTATTGCACTGCAGTCAAGCATAGTCCTGCTGTCCTGCTTTATTATTTTTCCATTATTAAGGGATATCTTTTCGAAACCAACGAACTGGCGTAGCGAGTCTATGGTTTCGCGACTTACGTTTGTGGAACTGTCGAATCCAAATCCCCATGCATTGACAAGTGGTGCCACAGTAATGTCGAAAGCTCCGTCTGTTTCTTCGGATATGCTTTTGGCAAGCATAAATACGTCAGTCAGAAGACTGTCGGCAGTCATGTCTGTGTTATTGTTTATATGTGTTATGACTGAATTCTTGTTGAAAGGAGAAAGAGAGTTGTCCACCTCTTTCAGTGCTGCCTCGATTTCTGGTTTAAGGTTGTCGGCATACTGGTATGTTATCTTATACATTGTGCCGAACACCAGTCCCTGATCGGTGTGGAAAGGCGGCTGTTTTTTTAGAATTAGAAATGTTCCTACTATAAGCAGAATAAGGAATGGTATCTGCCACTTTAAAGATTTATTGTTCATGTTTCTATATGATTTTTATGATAAATGTTCGATTAGAATTTTCACCCCTATACCTATTAGTACCAGACCTCCGAATATCTCCATCTTGAGGTTGAACCTCTTTCCGAAGAAAACTCCGATGAGGCTGCCGACAATTGATATTACGAATGATGCTATGCCTATGGCAATGAGTGGATATGCAAGTGAACTGAGTGTCCTGAATCCGGTGAATGCAAATGATATACCCACAGCCAGTGCGTCGATACTTGTTGCTATAGCCAGTGTGAGTATGACTTTCAGTTTGTGAGGGTCGAAACTGCATGATTCATCATCGTTGAAGTATTCCTTTATCATTCTTACGCCCAGGAATGTCAGCAGTCCGAATGCTATCCAGTGGTCGTATGCTTCGATGTAATGATGGAAGTTTTTTGCTCCTGCCCATCCTAAAAACGGCATCATGGCCTGGAATAGTCCGAAAAAGAATCCCATCTTTAGGAATATTTTCCACTCTATTTTATGAAGAATGATACCGCTTGCCACTGAAACGGTAAAACAGTCGATGGCCAGGCTTATTGCCAGTAGCCATATTTCAATAACACTCATATGTTTTTATGTTTTACAAAATAACAAAAGGACATAAGAATATATTATGTCCTTATATTAAAATGGAAGATTATACATCAGGTGATATGACAGAGTGAAGCCTGTTCCTGCATTCTCGCCATACCCAGGTATGTACCAAGGTTCTGTATTGGCATGTTTGGTGTAGCTGAGACGTTTCTTATATTTTATGCTCCAACCCATGCAGAAGCCTTTGTAGATTTTTACTTTCATTCCGCCTACTATTTCCAGCCAGTGGGCAGTGGTATTCACACCGTGGTATGAGAATGGAACTTGTATCTGACCTCCATAGTTGGTGTCTGTCATGTCCGGAGCATCAACATCGTAGGCGAATGAAGAGAAGCCATATCTTATACCTCCAAACAGATATCCAGGCAAGTGTGGCTTGTTATGGAAAAAATTATAGTCAGCACCTATTTTGAAGAATGGGGCTGCAGCCTTGTAGTGTATATCGGTGGCATCACTAAGTGTATTAACCTTGCCATATCCTATTTCAACTACTGGCAGGAAACGGTTCAGGAAGTTTGCCTGTAGCATTACTTCGCTGCTCAAAATGTCGCTTCCCAATACATAATTCCCTAGTCCGGCTATTTCTACTCCTGCAGTTATGCCTTGATAAAGTTTTACCTTTTCAGTCTTTTCTTTGTCCTTCTTGTCTTGTGCGAAAACATACAGCGGACATATAAGCAGACTACTGAGTATCAGACACTGTAAAATATATCCTGAAGTTTTCTTTCTCATAATTATCTATGTTTGGATTTACTATTACTACTGAGTCTATCCCGTAACTGTGTGTTACTTCGGTTGCTTCGTGAAACATCATTGTTCCGCAATCCACACTCATGAAATACGGAATATTGCGATGTTTAATTGTTATGTAGTCTTGTTGCTCACCGTCGTAACTGATAATGAATGTTGTTTCGTCAGAATAGCTTAATGGCACCTTGAATGTGCTCATTTTGCTTTCCTTGTTTATCAGGGTATCGCTGATAATGGAGTCTTCAACTATTCTTTCTATAATCTCACCATTGTCCAGTGTATCGTATACGGTAACATCCGTAGTAATTTGTCCAATAATACTTGTTGGCACTGTAGGCGCTACGGCTGTTCCGTGTTGGTTCACCATGGTGAATTTTGCATATGCCATGGCATTGGGTGGACATACTTCACCTTCGCAACCGTTAAGCATAAATATAGCAGCGAATGTAAATATTATGAATATTATGGGTAGTCTTTTCATTGTATAGGTTATAGCTCTTTTTCTATTTGATATTTATTCCTTTCTGTAGAGTTTCGGGCAATAAGCTCGCCAAGGAAACCTGCCAGGAACAGTTGTGTGCCAAGTATCATTGTAGTCAGTGCAAGGAAGAAATAAGGATTGTCAGTAACCAGGCTGTACGGATTACCTGCATGCATATTGTATATCTTCATTGCTCCAACAGCTATCAGTGCCAGAAATCCAAGGAAAAACATTATGGAACCAAGGAATCCGAATATGTGCATTGGTTTTACTCCAAATTTAGAGAGGAACCATAATGTGATAAGGTCAAGATAACCGTTTACAAATCTGTTGATACCGAACTTTGTTTTTCCATATTTGCGTGCTTGATGGTGAACCACTTTTTCGCCTATCTTGCTGAAACCTGCATTCTTAGCCAGATATGGTATGTAGCGATGCATTTCACCATATACTTCGATGTTTTTTATTACTTCGCGTCGGTATGCTTTAAGTCCGCAATTGAAGTCGTGTAAGTTTTTTATTCCTGAAACTTTTCTTGCTGTGGCATTAAACAGTTTGGTAGGAATGGTTTTCGATAGCGGATCATATCTTTTCTGTTTCCATCCCGACACCAGATCGTATCCTTCTTCAGTAATCATTCTGTACAGTTCCGGAATCTCGTCAGGGCTGTCCTGTAAGTCAGCATCCATTGTTATGACTACATCGCCTTCTGCTTTTTCGAATCCGCAGAATAGGGCAGGGGACTTTCCGTAGTTACGGCGGAATTTTATTCCTTTTATGTTGTCATGTTTTTTGCTTAGGTCTTCTATTACATCCCACGAGCGGTCTGTGCTACCATCGTTGACAAATATTATTTCGTAGCTGAAGTGATGCTCGTTCATTACTTTTTCTATCCACGCCTGAAGTTCCGGCAATGATTCGTCTTCGTTATATAGAGGGATTACTACTGATATGTCCATTTTGAGTATTTTATATTATTGGGTTTATTAATTTTTCTTCCTTCGCATAGCCAGCAGCGCAGTAGGCAATGAGAGTATTGCTCCGTAGAATATGTTTTGGAATATTAATTGCATGGTTAGTTGCAGTGCAGACATTGATGCTATAGTGTCCAGATTTTGTATCAGTTGGTCTATTGATACTTCAAGTTCACCTGTAAGTGTCGATTTAAGACTTTCCAGCTGTTCCATATAAGTGCCGGTCAGATAGCCGTTGTCTATAAACTGAAAATATATATAATGAGCAGCTGCCGTTAGAAGTGATGCAAAAAAATACATATATAGCGAGAATATCCATCCGCGGGCAAATGACAACTCACCATTACAGTAACGTTCTCTATATTTACGGATGTATATGTAACCTAATATGGGGACAAACAGAGTCATGAATATGAATAGAAGTTGTAGTAATGGTATCTTGAAACCTATGGGCAGAAATGAGAATTTGATTATCCAGAAAATTCCCATCATAGTTCCAAAACGCATCGCATGTTCTTGTAGAGTCTTTGGTTTGTCTTCCATGTCTTTTTATTGTAATATAATTATAGTGCAAAAGTAAGTTTTTTCGGCATAGAAAGTATACAAAACAGAGAAAAAACATCTTTTTATGGGTAAAACTTTATTTTTTTATTCGATTATAGTTGCATAATAAAAAAAAATGCCTACCTTTGCACCCGCAATCGAGAAACACCGATAAGGTTTTAATTGATGGCAAAACATAACATGGGTAAGTCCCATACGGCCAGCTCCCTTCGAATCCTCCAGGGCTTGATCGCAGCAAAGGTAGTTGGT
>CALUPA010000032.1 GCA_944322395.1 uncultured Phocaeicola sp. | reverse complement strand
ATGTGGGAGAGTAGGTAGTCGCCGTTTTAGATATGACTCCCCGAGGTAGAGATACTTCGGGGAGTTTTGCGTTTATAGATATTGGTAATTTGCTGGTATATAAAGGCTCACCCGATTTTTAGTGTGGTAAGTTTAATAAATTATTATATTTGGTATTATGGAAAATAGTGCATTATTATCACAGGTAAGCTTAATGCTTCCTTCAAATATCTTATCAAGATTTACACTCGTAAAAGTTGAAAGTATGGATGATATATTTCCATCCATTTGGATGAGAAGATACCATCTGACTGTCAGAGTAATCCCAATATAGAATCCAAAGGCTTCCTGTCTTCTGTGAAAGTACGAGACTTTCCAATCCGTGATAAGCCGGTCAACCAGATAGTCCGTCGCTACCGCTGGTTTGATCTACATACAGCCAAGTGTTTTACTCTTCCGTATGATGATATCAAGTCTGAAAAACCGCTTTGCTACATTTGCCAATGGAGATACAAGAAAACAGCTGTTGGCCAGAAGCCGTTACCTGCTGTTCAAGTAATCGGAAAAATGGACACAAAGTCATAAACTGCGAGCATCCATACTTTTATAGCTATATCCGGATATAAAGGAAGCCTATCAACTGACCCACTCATTAAGAATGAGCTTCAATAAAAACAAAACTAAGGATGAAAATCGGCTTTCACTGGCCAAGATGGTATAACAAGTAGACATTGCGGGATTTAAAAGCTTCAATGTCATTGCATCGCCCCTGTATGAGCACTATGATGAAGTACTTAACTTTTTCAATAATAGGTCAACCAATGCATTTGCTGAATCGTTCAATGCAAAAATCAAACAGTTCAGGGCACAGCTTAGGGGAGTTATTGATTTCAAGTTCTTTTTCTTTAGGTTGATGCAATTTTATGCCTAGCCCCACTAAAAATCGGGTGAGCAATGATTCGTAATGAATGAAAGTGAAAGATAATAATACGTTTTAAAAATAAGAAAGGCTTGTCTCTGTTATGAATAAGATCATACTGAGAAAGCCTTTCTGTCAATACATATAAAACCAAAACTGATTCCTGCTTAAACGTGTTTATATATATTTTTCTATGCGATGCATTGCCTCTATACAGTCGTCACGTCTGCCGAAAGCTGTCAGTCGAAGGAAGCCTTCACCGGAAGGACCGAAACCGACGCCGGGAGTTCCTACTACATTTGCATCGTTGAGTAACTTGTCAAAGAATTGCCATGATGAATACTCTACAGGTGTTTTTAGCCATAGATAAGGAGAATTACAACCTCCGTAAACTTTCATTCCTACTTTTTGCAGTCCTTCACGCATTATACGTGCATTTTCCATATAGTAGTCTATGTTTGCTTTTACCTGTTCTTTTCCGTCTTCAGAATAGATAGCCTCGGCAGCACGCTGAGTCACATAACTTGTACCGTTGAATTTTGTACATTGTCTTCTGAGCCATAGTCTGTTCAACTGTATGTCATCTCCGTTGCAGTCTTTGGCTGTTACCTCGTCTGGTATTATGGTATATCCGCAGCGTACTCCTGTAAATCCTGCAGTTTTAGAGAAACTTCTGAATTCTATGGCACATCTTCTGGCTCCTTCTATTTCGTATATAGAATGTGGTACATCTTCTTCACGGATAAAAGCTTCATATGCTGCATCAAAAAAGATTATTGAATTGTTTGCTATGGCATAGTCAACCCATTTCTTCAATTCTGCTTTTGTAAGTGTTGTGCCTGTCGGGTTATTGGGATAACACAGATATATGATATCTACTTGTTCCGATGGTAATGAAGGTACAAAGTTATTTTCTTCTGTACATGGCAAGTATGTAATGTCGCTCCAGCATCCGTTTTTATTTAAGATACCGGCTCTTCCTGCCATTACGTTACTGTCTACGTAAACCGGATAAACGGGATCTGTAACAGCTATTCTATTGTTTTTATTGAAGATGTCACCTATGTTTCCTGTGTCACTTTTTGCACCGTCGTTTATAAAGACTTCGTGATTAGACAGTTTTATACCCCTAGGTTCAAAATCATTCTTTATTATAGCTTCAATAAGAAAATCATATCCTTGCTCCGGACCATATCCATGAAATGATGCCAAATGTGAGAGTTCATCTGTAGCACGATGCATTGCTTCTATACATGCTTGTGCTATTGGGCGTGTAACATCTCCTATTCCAAGGCGTATAAGATTCTTGTCCGGATGCTCATTTTTGAAAGCATTGACTTTTTTTGCAATATCCGAGAATAGATAACTTCCCGGTAGTTTTATGAAATTATCATTTATAAGTGCCATAATTTATTCGTTTACATTTATTTCTCCGTCGAATACTCTGACGGCAGGTCCTGTCATATATACGTGATTATCTGCACTGTCCCACTTTATTTGAAGTGTTCCTCCATCCATTATTATGGATGATGTTCTTCCACTTTTCCCACAGTGTGCTGCTGCCACTGCTGTGGCACAGGCTCCTGTTCCACATGCCATTGTTATTCCAGAGCCACGTTCCCATACTCTCATTCTTATATCTCCGTTTTTGAGTATTTGGGCAAATTCCACATTCACTCTGTCTGGAAATAAAGGGTGTCTTTCCAATAGTGGTCCGATTTCTGAAATATTTACTTTAGACAGATCATCAACAAATATAACAAGGTGTGGATTTCCCATTGAAACAGCTATACCGTCACTGAAACAATATCCGTCACCTAACTGTACTTTATGTATATCACTTGGTTGTCCCATGTCTACAGTAACGGTATCTACTGTATTATTATGTGTGATATGAAGTTTGAGAACCTTTATGCCTGAAAGAGTTTCCAAAGTAACCTCTGATTTTGCTGTCAGTCCTTCTTCGTACAGATATTTACCTATACACCTGCTGGCATTGCCACACATTTTTGCTTCCGAACCATCCGCATTGAATATACGCATACTGAAATCTGCTATTTCAGAAGGACATATCAGAACAAGTCCGTCACTGCCTATTCCTGTATGCCGGCAACTCCATTCCACTGCTAATTTCTCAGGCTCCTTCAGTGGATATAATAGTGTATTTACATATATATAGTCATTGCCGGCACCGTGCATTTTTGTAAATATGATATTCATCTTTTTATTTTTTTATTTTTAATAAGCTGCTTCGTGTACTCCGGCTACAGCGCGTCCGCTAGGGTCATTCATACCTTTGAAGGAAGCGTCCCAGGCTAACGCTTCTGCTGTTGAGCAAGCTACACTTGGAATACTAGGTACTGATTTCGCCGCCGAAGCACTTGGAAAGTGTTCTTCAAATATACTCCGGTAATAATATTCTTCCTTGTTTTGAGGAGGGTTGATCGGGAAACGTTCTGCGGCATGTGCCATTTGTTCATCACTCACAGCTTCTGCTGTTATTGCTTTAAGCGTATCTATCCATGAATATCCCACTCCATCCGAGAATTGTTCCTTTTGTCTCCATGCTACTTCTTGCGGAAGAAGTTCAGAGAAAGCATCACGAACAACTTTCTTTTCAATCTCTTTTCCAGGACACATTTTAACAGCTGGATTCAGGCGCATTGCAACATCCAGAAATTCTTTGTCGAGGAATGGTACTCTTCCTTCCACTCCCCATGCGGACAACGATTTGTTTGCTCGCAGACAGTCGTAAAGATGGAGCTTAGATAATTTACGTACAGTTTCTTCATGGAATGCACGTGCATCTGGTGCTTTGTGGAAATACAGATAGCCACCGAATACTTCATCGGCACCTTCACCGCTCAGTACCATCTTTATACCCATTGATTTTATGACTCTGGCAAGTAGATACATTGGCGTGGATGCTCTGACAGTTGTAACGTCGTAAGTTTCGATGTAGTATATAACATCTCGTATGGCATCAAGACCTTCTTGTATAGTATAGTTTATTTCATGATGTACAGTACCTATGTGGTCTGCCACAAGGCGTGCCTTTTCCAAATCAGGTGCACCTTTCAGACCAACGGCAAAAGAGTGTAGCTGTGGCCACCATGCATCTTGCTTGCCATCTGTTTCAACCCTCTTATCTGCAAATAATTTTGCTACTGCAGATATTACCGATGAATCAAGTCCTCCAGAAAGTAATACACCGTAAGGTACATCACTCATCAGTTGTCTTTTTACGGCATCTTCCAATGCTTTGCGTACATCTTCTATCTGGGTTTTATAGGCTTCATCAGCAGGCAAATCTGTATATCTGTCTTTTACTGTTTCATATTCGTTCCAGTCGCGTTTATACCACTTGTGCATTTTCCCTTCCTTGCTCCAATAGTAGTGTCCCGGCAGAAAAGGTTCATATTCATCGCACAGTCCTTCTAATGCTTTCAGTTCGCTGGCGCAATATACCTTGCCGTCCGTATCATGACCTATGTACAATGGAATCACGCCAATCGGATCACGGGCTATCAGGAATTCGTCACGTTCTTCATCATATAGTGCAAAAGCGAATATTCCACTTAGTTTCTCAATGAAATCTATTCCATATTGGCGATAAAGTGCAAGTATTACTTCACAGTCGCTTCCTGTCTGGAACTCATATTTACCTGCAAATTCAACTCTTATATCACGATGATTATATATTTCACCGTTTACAGCCAGTATTTGTTTTTTGTCTGGCGAATATAATGGTTGTCCGCCACTTTGTGGATCAACTATTGACAATCGTTCGTGTGCCAGGATGGCTGAACCACCGCAATAAATACCACTCCAGTCCGGTCCGCGGTGGCGTATGCGTTTCGCCATAGTAAGAGCTTTTTGTCTCAATTCAGGCGATTGTTGCTTTATATTGAAGATACATGCTATACCACACATAAGTTTGATTTTTTTAGAGTTTGAGTTTTGAGTTTGTTTTTTTAGGTGATAAGTTGACTAGTTGACAAGGCTTTTCGTCCGGATGGAAGCCTTGCCAACTTGTAACTGTATTCTTGCAACCTTTAAGAAAACATTTTATCTATTTCGATTGCTGCACGTCTTCCCGCAGCTATACATTTCACTACGAGCGAAGGACCTGTAGCTGCATCACCTGCTACTACAGCATTTTGGGGAAGTTCCGGCATTTGAGGTTTCAGGAATCCCATTGCCAGAAGAACCAAATCAGCCTTTATTGTTTCTTTTTTTCCTGTAGGTTTCATAGTAGGACGTCCTCCGTCTGTTGCAGGTATCCATTCTACCTCTTCCACTTCTACGCCTGTTACTTTTCCATTCTTACCTATGAATTTATTTGAATTCAGACACCAGCGGCGTGTACATCCTTCTTCATGGCTTGAACTTGTTTTCAGAACCACAGGCCATTGTGGCCACGGAGTGGCAGGATTATGACCAACAGGTGGTTTAGGCATTATTTCTATCTGAGTAACACTGATAGCTCCCTGTCTGTGCGATGTTCCTATACAGTCGCTACCGGTATCACCACCACCGATAACCAGCACATGTTTTCCACGTGCAGATATTTTTTCTTTTTCAGGAATTTCTATTCCTGCAAGGGTTCTGTTCTGTTGTGCCAGCATCTCCATTGCAAAATGTATACCTGAAAGTTCGCGTCCCGGAATAGCCAGGTCGCGTGCTTGTGGAGTTCCTGTACATATAGCATAAGCATCGAAACCTTCTGGCAGATTTCCCAGGTCAATCTCTGCATTGGTCTTGAAAACGATACCTTCTGCTTCCATAATATTTAACCTGCGGTCAATTATGTTCTTACCTAATTTGAAATTAGGGATACCGTATCTAAGTAATCCACCTGCCATTTCATCGCGCTCGAATACTGTAACTTCAAATCCGCGTCGATTGAGCTGATTGGCAGCAGCCAGTCCTGCAGGACCTGAACCTATAACAGCCACCTTTTTACCATTCCTTTCATATTTCTTAGGAACAATATATCCTTCTCGGAATGCTGCTTCTATTACGGCAGCTTCATCTTCGCGTATTGTAACCGGTGAGTCAATACTGAGTTTCAGAACGCATGATTTTTCGCATAGTGCCGGGCAGATTCTTCCTGTGAATTCAGGAAAATCATTTGTGGCACTTAGTATTTCATAAGCTTTACGCCAGTCGCCTTTGCATAATGCATCTTGAAATTCAGGAGGTCTGTTTCCTAACGGACATGCCCAATGGCAGAATGGTACTCCGCAGTCCATGCATCTGCTGGCCTGCAATTTACGTTCACTGGTATTTAGTGTTTGTTCTACTTCACTGTAATCGGCAATACGTTCATGTATAGGACGATAGCCGGCCTCTTGTCGAGGTATATTTAGAAATGCTTTAGGATTTCCCATGTTGGTCAATTAAGAATTAATAATTAAAAATTAAGAGTGATGTCATCTACTCATTCTTAATTATTAATTGTTCATTATTCATTATTAATAGTCTCTCTGTACCTCCGCAATTTTCTGTTGCAGTTTTCTCATTTGTTCTTCTGCCAGAACACGTTTGTATTCTATCGGAGTCACTTGAATGAACTCATCGATGTGCTCTTGCCATTCGTCAAGAATTGTACGTGCCAGTTTAGAACCGGTAAATTTCCAATGGCGCTCGATAAGCTCTTTCAGCTCTTTACGAGATGCTGAATCCTCAAGAAGATTAAGTTCTACCATCTCCATATTACAGAAATAGTCGAATTTATGTTCTGGATCCCATACATAAGCTATACCTCCACTCATACCTGCAGCAAAGTTTCTTCCTGTATCGCCAAGTACTACAACGCGTCCTCCGGTCATATATTCGCAACAGTGGTCTCCAACACCTTCTACTACTGCTATTGCACCTGAATTTCTTACTGCAAACCTTTCGCCTACACGTCCGTTTATGTAAACTTCACCTTTTGTAGCACCATACATAAGAGTATTTCCTGCAATAGTGTTCTTTGATGCGTCAAACAATGAACCTGAAGGAGGTAACAGACAGATTCGTCCACCGCTAAGTCCTTTTCCTACATAGTCGTTTGCTTCACCTTCCAGACGGAATGTTACTCCCGATGTAAGGAATGCTCCGAAACTTTGTCCGGCAGAACCTTTGAATTTTACGTTGATGGTACTATCAGGTAGTCCTTCGTGTCCGTATCTTCTAGCCACTTCACCAGAAAGCATTGCACCTGCCGAGCGATCTGTGTTTGCTATGGTATATTCCAATTCAATTGTTTTCTTATTTTCTAAAGCATCTTTTGCAGCTGCAATCATGGCTCTGTCTTTTATTCCAAGCAAATCAAGTGGTTTGTCTGCTGAGTGATGTATTTCTGCATCGCTGTTAATCTTATGCAGTATTCGTCCAAAGTCAAGACCTATCATTTTTCCTTTCCTTTCACAGTTGTCAGGTAAAATAAGATCTGTACGACCAACTATATCTTCCAGCTTTGTGAATCCCATTTCTGCCAGATATTCTCTAACCTCTTCTGCAAGGAATCTGAAGTAGTTTACAACATACTTATAGTGACCACGGAAGTGTTCTCTCAGTTTTTCATCCTGAGTAGCTACACCTACAGGACATAGGTTAGTATGACATTTTCTCATCATTACACATCCCAAAACAATCAGGACAGAAGTTCCGAAAGCAAATTCTTCTGCACCAAGCAGTGCCATACTTATTATGTCGCGTCCTGTTTTAAGCTGACCGTCTGTTTGTAAGCGAACTTGTCCTCTCAATCCATTAAGAACCAATGTCTGCTGTGTTTCGCTAAGACCAATCTCAGGTGGAATTCCGGCATACCTCATTGACGATGCTGGAGAAGCACCAGTACCACCTTCTGCACCTGAAATTACAATCAGGTCTGCTTTTGCTTTTGCTACACCGGCGGCAATTGTTCCAACACCTGTTTCTGCTACGAGTTTGACACTGATTGCGGCGCGTGGATTGACATTTTTCAGATCATATATCAGCTGAGCAAGGTCCTCTATCGAATATATATCATGGTGTGGTGGAGGGGAAATTAGTGAAATGCCCGGAATGGAGTGACGTGTACGTGCAATGACCTCATCTACCTTAAATCCTGGCAATTGTCCTCCTTCACCCGGTTTTGCTCCCTGTGCCACTTTAATTTGAATCTCTTCAGCATTAACAAGATATTCAGTTGTTACTCCAAAACGTCCTGAAGCAATCTGTTTTGTCTTGCTGCACATGCTGATATCTTCATTGTCAGTATCCGAATGATAGACAGATGTAAAACGGCTGCTGTCTTCTCCACCTTCACCGGTGTTGCTTCTTGCTCCAAGTTTGTTCATGGCCAATGCCAGAGCTTCGTGTGCCTCTTTGCTGATAGCACCAAACGACATGGCTCCTGTTACAAAGTGTCTTACAATATTCTCTACAGGTTCCACCTGATCAATACTGATTGGGTTTTTGCGGAAACTGAAGAAATCGCGCAAGAATATAGGGCTTTCCTTTTCATCAGCCTTCTGTGTGAATTCTTTGAATTTCTTGTAACTTCCTGTACGTGTAGCCAATTGCAAAAGGCTTATTGTGTCAGGATTCCATGCATGCTGTTCTCCATCTTTTCTGTACGAGAACAGACCTATATGATTTAGCAGTGCATTAGCTTCATCTTCTGATATAGCAATGCCGGAACGGTGAAATTTCAAGTAATCGGTAGCGATATCCCCCATGCAGGCACCACCGATGGTAGATATTTCTGTACCGAAATATCTTTTCATTATTTCAGAGTTCAGACCGACTGCTTCGAACAGTTTTGCACCTCTGTATGAACGTATTGTACTGATACCCATTTTGCTCATGACCTTGTAGAGGCCTTTGCAAATAGCCTTGATATAATTCTTTTCGGCAGTATTATAATCAAGCTGTACATCGCCTTTTTTAACCAGTCCGTCTATTACCGCAAAAGCCATGTAAGGACATATGGCACTTGCACCATATCCTAACAATAGAGCTGCATGCATAACTTCGCGTGCTTCACCGCTTTCCACTATTAATGCAGTCTGTACGCGTTTCTGTACAGAAATCAGATGATGGTGCACGGCACTGACAGCCATAAGTGACGGTACTGGAGCATATTGTGCATCTACATCCCTGTCGGATAATACTATATAGTTGGCACCTGCATCTACAGCTTCTTCTGCACTCTTACACATGTTTTCAATAGCTTGTCTCAATCCGTCTTCGCCCTCCTCAGCCTTGAAAACCATTTTCAGTTTTACAGTACTGAATCCTTTATATCTGATGTTGCAGAGAATGTCAAGCTGTGTGTTTGTCAGAACAGGATGAGGCAGACGTACCATTTTGCAGTGACCTGCACTTGGACTAAGTATATTACTTCCTACAGCACCTATATATTCAGTTAGCGACATTACCAATTCTTCTCGGATAGGGTCTATTGCAGGATTGGTTACCTGAGCAAACTGTTGACGGAAATAATTGAACACCGACTGTGGCTTTTCACTTAGTACGGCAAGCGGAGTGTCATTACCCATCGAGGCTGTAGGTTCTGCTCCAGTTGCACACATTGGTGTAAGTGTGCGTTCCACATCTTCGCGGGTATATCCGAATATACGCAGTTTTCTGCCTGCATCTTTTACAGAATTCTCCACTTTACGTCCGCTTCTGAGGGTGTCAAGTTCTATTCTATTGGCTGCAAGCCATTCTGTATAAGGCAGTGCAGAAGCCAAATTTTCCTTAACCTCTTTATCGTAGAATATTTTTCCTTCCTGGGTATCAATTAATAAAATCTTTCCTGGCTGAAGTCTTCCTTTAGCTTCGATCTCATCCGGATTAAAACTTATAGTACCTGTTTCGCTGGCAACTACCATTGTACCGCTTTTTGTAACAAGCCATCTGGCAGGACGCAATCCGTTTCTGTCAAGCATACCTCCGGCATATCTGCCGTCGCTGAAAAGTAATGCAGCCGGACCGTCCCAAGGTTCCATCAGAATGGAATGGTATTCGTAGAAATCTTTCAGTTTCTGACTGATAGGATTCTTTTCGTTTATTGATTCCGGTACCATCATTGCAAGTGCATGTGGCAGGCTTAATCCTGACATTACAAAGAATTCCAGTACATTGTCCATAGATGCACTATCACTCATTCCGGACTGGATTATAGGGCGTATTTTAGAAATGTCACCAAGTTTTTCAGATGACAACACACTTTCTCTTGCTTCCATCCATGCACGGTTACCTCTGATTGTGTTTATTTCACCGTTGTGTGCCATCATTCGGAATGGCTGAGCCAAACTCCATGTAGGGAATGTATTGGTACTGAATCGTGAGTGAACCAATGCCAATGCACTTGTGAAATATGGTTGTGTAAGGTCAGCGTAATACTCACGCAGTTGTGTCGACGTAAGCATTCCTTTATAAACCATGTTTTTGCTAGATAGTGAAACTATATAAAAGTCTTTGTGTTGTATTTTATTTTCGATTTTCTTTCTGATTATATACAGTTTTTTTTCCAGTTCGGTTTCATCAGTTCCGGCTGTAACGAAAATCTGTTTTACGTCAGGTTCTGTAGCTTGCGCGTCTTTGCCCAAAATATCTGAGTTTACAGGAACTGTGCGTACATGCATCAATGTCATTCCTTCTCTCTCAATTTCCTCAATCATTACACTCATTATATCCTGCTGGATATCTTTATCCTTAGGCATAAACACAAGCCCGGTTCCGTATTTACCTTTTTCTGGAACAGGAATACCTTGTAATAGAATGAATTCATGCGGTATCTGAACCATGATACCCGCACCATCACCTGTTTTGTTGTCGGCACCTTCTGCTCCGCGATGTTTCATATTCTCCAATACTTTCAGCGCGGAGTCTATCAGTTCGTGCGACTTTGCACCGTGCAGGTTTACTATCATACCCACACCACAGGCGTCATGCTCGTTTGTTGGATTATACAATCCTTGTTGAGCATTTTTTCTGATAAAATGATTCTCTTTCATTGTGTTTTGGTTTCTTTATGTATTGAATTCTCGTTTGATTGTATTATTTTGTACTGCAAAAATATGAATTTATGTTTCTTGTGAATGTTATTATTGCTTATTTTTGAAAAAAAAGATAGAGACTTATAAGAAATGCTTATATATTATTTGAAATATAATATTTTATTTTATAAAATGAAATCAAAATATATACTAGTTGTTTTGATTTAAAACATTGTCTGATTGGTTTTTAAAAAAAAGATATTGTACAACATGTTTGTAAGGCTTAAAATACTTATTTTTGTAATGAATGAAAACAAGTATATAAATATGTGTGGAATCGTAGGATATATTGGCAAGCGTCAGGCATGGCCTGTGCTTGTCGAGGGGCTTCGTAAATTAGAGTATAGGGGATATGACAGTGCAGGAGTTGCACTTGTAAATACTTCCGGAGACTTGAAAGTTTATAAATCAGTAGGAAAAGTAGCCGATCTGGAACATGCTGTAATAGGTAAGGATACATTGGCATCGACAGGAATTGCCCATACGCGTTGGGCTACTCATGGCGAGCCAAGTACAGCAAATTCTCATCCTCATACCTCAATGGATGGACGTCTTGCTTTGGTACATAATGGTATAATTGAAAATTATGCAATACTTAAGCAGAAACTCATAGACAAAGGATATGTATTTAAGAGTAGTACTGATACTGAAGTATTGGTTCAGTTGATAGATTATATTCAGACAGAAGGAAATATTGATCTTCTTACGGCATTACAGTTGGCACTTAAAGAAGTTATTGGTGCATATGCTATTGCTATAGTAGACCGAAATCATCCGGAGACTATAATTGCTGCTCGTAAAAGTAGCCCATTGGTAGTTGGAATAGGAGAAGATGAATATTTTCTTGCTTCAGATGCTACTCCGATAGTTGAATACACCAACAAGGTGATATATCTTTCGGATGGAGAAATAGCCATACTGAAAGATGGTGAGCCTATTAAGATTGTTGATTTGGACAATGTGGAATGTTCACATGAAGCACAGACTATAGCGTTGAACATCGGACAGCTTCAGAAAGGCGGATATCCACATTTCATGATTAAGGAAATATTCGATCAGCCGGAGTGTATTGCCGATTGTATGCGTGGACGTCTTAATACGGAGACAATGTCAATATTGCTTTCGGCAGTGAAAGAACATAGGGATAAGTTTGTAAATGCCAGACGTTTTATAGTAGTTGCTTGCGGAACCTCATGGCATGCCGGATTGATAGGAAAACAACTTATAGAAAGCATGTGCCGTATACCTGTTGAGGTGGAATATGCTTCGGAGTTCCGTTACCGCAATCCTGTGATATCTGCTCAGGATGTGGTGATAGCTATTTCGCAAAGTGGTGAGACTGCCGATACGTTGGCGGCAATAGAGTTGGCACATAATAGCGGAGCTTTTGTATATGGAATATGTAATGTGGTGGGTTCGTCTATTGCACGTGCCACCGACTCAGGCTCTTACATTCACGTAGGGCCGGAAATAGGAGTAGCATCAACAAAAGCATTTACCGGTCAGGTTATGGTTCTTCTTATGTTTGCTCTTTCTCTGGCACGTGAAATGAATACAATATCACTGAGTGAATATACAGATATTGTGGCTTCGCTTAACATTATACCGGAGAAAATGCGTCAGGTATTGAAGCAAAATGACTATATAGCAGGATTATCACGTATGTTTACCTATGCCCGCAATTTCATTTATTTGGGACGAGGATATTCTTTTCCTATAGCATTGGAAGGTGCTTTAAAATTAAAGGAAATATCATATATTCATGCCGAAGGATATCCTGCTGCTGAAATGAAACACGGTCCTATAGCTCTGATAGACGCCGATATGCCTGTAGTGGTAATAGCTACTAACTCACCTCTTTATGACAAGGTGCTAAGTAATGTACAGGAGATAAAGGCACGTGGTGGAAGGGTAGTGGCTGTGGTTACAGAAGGTGACACTGTGATAAGTTCTCTTGCCGATTTCTGTATATCTGTACCGTCAGTACCAGAATGTCTTGATGCATTGGTAACATCCATTCCGCTGCAACTTATGGCGTATCATATAGCAGTGTGCAGAGGACTGGATGTCGACCGTCCGCGTAATCTGGCAAAATCAGTTACGGTGGAATAACATTATCTGAGTCGTGTAAGGGCTACTTTGATGACTTTCTGTACAGGTGCCTCCGGTTCTTCATGGAGTATTTGTCCTACAACCTTTTGCGACGGTGCCTGTGCAAATCCCAGCATAGTAAGAGCTGCCACTGCCTCTTCGAATATTTCATTGTTGGCGGCAGATATAGGTGTAGAAACATTTCCAGTGCTTTCTACACCTATATTTTGTATCTTGTCCTTGAGTTCCACTATTATACGTTGTGCTGTCTTCAATCCTATACCCTTGACCATCTTCAGCAGTTTTTCGTTTCCGGAACTTATCACATTACATAGTTCTGATGGGCTCAGTGCCGATAAAATCATTCTTGCCGTATTTCCACCTATGCCTGAAACTGTGATAAGCATAAGGAAAAGTTCTCTTTCCTGTTTGGTTGCAAATCCATAAAGAACGTAGGCGTCTTCTCTGATAGCTTCGTAGATATATAGTTTTACCTCGGCCTTTCCTTGTATTGCAGAGAAAGTGTTCAGCGAGATATTTATTCCATATCCCACACCGTTACAGTCCACTACTGCCATGGTGGGAGTGACATCGTCTAGTTTTCCTTTTATATATTCAATCATATTTTGGTTATAAATTATAATTTAAAGGCAAAAATATAGATAATAAAGTTTTAAATCGTAAGTTGCATTCTGAATATTTCAAAAAACGTCTTGATTTTTCTCTTTAGAACAATTCTAATTTTTTATTTTTGCATTGTCAAAAATACAGGATACATTTTTTGTGGCAAAATAAAAGAGAATAAATAATTAAACACCAATAAGAATTATGAAAAAAATTAGAGCTGCCGTAGTAGGTTACGGAAATATCGGAAAATTTACAATTGAAGCTCTCGAAGCTGCTTCGGATTTTGAGATAGCAGGTGTAGTTCGCCGCAATGGCGATGTAAACAAACCAGCAGAGTTGGCACCTTATAAAGTAGTAAAGGATATAAAGGAACTTGAAAATGTTGATGTAGCTATCCTTGCAACCCCAACACGCAGTGTTGAACAGTATGCAAAAGAAATTCTTGCATTGGGTATCAATACGGTAGACAGTTTCGACATACATACGCAGATTACATCTTTGCGCCGTACATTGGGTGAAACAGCAAAAGCTCATAATGCAGTATCAATCATTGCAGCAGGATGGGATCCGGGAAGTGATTCTGTTGTACGTACTCTTCTTGAAGCCATTGCTCCAAAGGGTATTACATACACTAACTTTGGTCCGGGCCGTAGTATGGGACACTCGGTTGCAGTACGTGCAATTGCCGGTGTAAAGGATGCATTGTCTATGACTATTCCTGTTGGAACAGGTATTCACCGCCGTATGGTTTATGTGGAACTTGAAGAAGGTGCAGATTTCAAAACAGTTGAGGCTGCAATCAAGTCGGATGCATATTTCGTGAACGATGAAACACACGTTATACAGGTTCCATGTGTAGACGACCTTAACGATGTTGGTCACGGTGTAAACCTTGTACGTAAGGGTGTATCTGGTAAGACACACAATCAGTTGTTCGAATTTGACATGAAGATTAACAACCCTGCACTTACTGCACAGGTGTTGGTTTGTGTGGCTCGTGCTTCTATGCGTCAGCAACCTGGATGTTATACAATGATTGAAGTTCCTGTAATCGACCTTCTTGAAGGTGATCGTGAGGAACTTATCGCTCACTTGGTATAAAACTGAAATTTATCAATCTTTCCATAAAATCTCTTTCCCTATAAGTTTTGGGAGAGAGATTTTTTTATTTCCTTTGCAACAGTAATATCAAAACTAAAAAATATGATTTTAGGAAGTATTGTTTGGGACGTAGATCCTATACTTTTGCGTCTTGGTTCTATCGAACTGAGATGGTACGGTTTAATGTGGGGCTTGGGATTCATACTTGCCTACGAAATGGGTTCGCGTCTTTTTAAGAAAGAAGGACATCCTGACGATTGGGCAGACAAGCTGTTTGTGTATTGTATAGTCAGTGCTGTTGTTGGAGCACGTTTGGGACATTGCCTTTTCTACGAATGGGATTATTACGGTTCTCATCCTTTGGAAATATTTAAAATATGGAAAGGAGGTCTTGCCAGTCATGGTGGGGTATTTGCATTGATACTTGCCCTTATATGGTATTCCAAGAAAGTTACACATAAAAGTGTGTGGTGGCTATTCGACCGTCTGATACCGGCAGTGGCAGTGGTGTGTGCTTGCATACGCTTTGGCAATCTTATGAATTCAGAAATATTCGGCTATCCTACTACACTTCCGTGGGGATTTGAGTTTGTACGTTCGCGTGAGTGGCAGGAACTCTATAACCAGAATGGAGTGGCACAGGCATGCCATCCTACACAGATATACGAGATGCTGTATTGTGCAGTGGCTTTTGTCTTCTCCTGGCTGGCATACCACAAGTTCGGACTCCAGAAGCGTGTAGGGCTTATTACAGGAGTGTCTCTTCTGATATTCTTTGGTGCCCGTTTAGGACTGGAATTTATCAAGAACCCTCAAGTGGCAGAAGAAGTTGGTATGACTCTGAATATAGGTCAATGGTTGAGTGTACCTTTGATATTGCTTGGAATATATCTTATAGCAACAAGCGGAAAACGTAAAGAAGCATTCTGAAATTATTTATGATAAAAACGTCTTGACGTTTTATCTAAAATGAGCTGTCGTTTCAACTAAAACGACAGCTCATTTTATTTTATATCAATATTAGAATTTCTTGAAATATCCGGATGGAGATTCTCCAGTGATTTGTTTGAAGGCACGACTGAAACTATTGGGGGAGTTGAACCCAACTTCGTATGCAGTCTGTTCTATATTCATAACTCCGTCTGACATGATTTCAATAGCCCTTACTATTCTTTGATAATTTAGATAATGTATAAAGCGAATATTTGAATTTGTGAATATTCTAGTCAGGTTTCTTTTGGACATACCGAAGTGCTTGGCTATATATTCTATAGTCAAATCCTGGTTAATATTGGATTTTATATATTCCAGAATGCCAGACAAGCGCTTGTCATCGGTTATAATAAAAGATTGTGCCGGAAAGGTAGCTTTCCGGCATATGTGTGGAATTGCTCTTAGAAAACCATAGGCAAAGGAATATATTTCCGGAGACTTGTGCATGTTTATCCTTCTTTTTTTACTTATGAAATCGAGGTTTCTGGCTGTCATTTCGTTTGTACGGAATATAGTGAAAGAATCTTCTGTCGTAGTGTTTATACGGAAAATATCCTACCAGTAAAGAAATTTGTTTGTTATTGCTTGACAGTCTGTGGATTATACCTTCGGGAATCCACACTATGTGCCTCTCTGTCACGAAGTGGTTCTTTCCGTCAGTTTCTATGTGTAGTGTGCCGGAAAGTATGTATATTATCTGGTGCCGGTTGTGCGAGTGTGGATTGAGGTCTATCTCTTCTCTGCCAGTCATTCTGGTTAGAATCTCACAGTCCGGTATTTTCTCAATCAGAGAAATTCGTTTTTCTTTCCATGAATTTTCTGGCGTAAATTGCATTGTTTATGTCTTTTTGTGTAAATCAGGAACAAATGTAAAAAAATAACTTTGCGCCGTCAAATCAAATAGTATATTTATGGAAGAAAAACGTATAAAGAATAGGTCGGAACTCTTCAGAAGATATTTAGTCTTTGGAATATCTCTGTTGGTCATAGCTTTTGGTATAAGTATAATAACACGTTCTGATTTGGGTACGTCACCCATAACAAGTGTTCCCTATGTGGCAAGTCTTAACACGTCGCTTTCCTTAGGTACTTATTTCTTCTTTTTCACTATATTCCTGATTATTCTTCAGGTGATATTGTTGGGGAAGAAAGGTGTGATGGAACGTAAGGTGGAACTCCTTATGCAGTTTCCTGTGGCATTTGTTTTGTCAGTGTTTACTGATTTTGGTATGTGGGCTACTGCTTCGTGGATGCCTGAATTGTATTATGTAAAGATTGTTTCCTTAGTGGTGGGATGTCTTGTACTGGCATTCGGTATTTGTATGGAGGTTATAGCCGATGTAACTATGATTAGTGCCGAATATACAATACAGTTTGCCACAATGCGTCTGAAAAAGGACTTCGGTAGTATAAAGATATGTTTCGACGTGTCTCTTGTATTGCTTGCTGCATTAGGCTCGTGGCTGCTTTCGGGACGTATAGACGGAGTGAGAGAAGGAACTGTAATAGCGGCTCTTATTACCGGTCCGTTTGTACGTATGATAATGCCTCGTCTTGCATTCCTCAGATGCTGGCTTTCTGAAACGCACGAGAGCAATGTCCAGGCTATTGCCGGAAGTAGAGAAAACCTGCCTTTGGTGATAACAATTTCGCGCGAATATGGAAGTGGTGGACATAAGCTGGGAGAGATGCTTGCCAAAGAACTGGGTATTGCATTTTATGACAGAGAGTTGATAACTCTTGTTGCCGGTGAAAGTTCTTTCAGTGAGGAATTTATTTCGAAAAACGAACAGCGTATGCCGAGCTCTTTACTTTATCAGATGATAATGCAGGACTATGAAGCACCTTTGGATAAGAGTATGTCGGCTGATGATGCTTTGTTTGTGGCACAGAGTAGGGTTATACGCCGTATATCATCAGAGAAATCATGTGTGATAGTTGGGCGTTGTGCAGATTATATTCTAAAGGACCGTCCTAATACTGTGAATATATTCTTGTATGCCGACATGCAGCATAAGGTGAAAAGAGCTGTAGCTGAATATGGAATAGCTGAAGGACAGGCTGCAAGTGTGATAGCAGATACCGACAAATCCAGGAAAGAACATTATCTTCAGTATACCGGCAGACAGTGGGGAAACTCAAGAAATTATAATGCATCGTTTGATACAGGTGTGTTCAGTTTAGAACAGATTGTAGATGTGTTGAAGAATATGTCGGCTAAGTATAGTATTTAGAATTTGACTCAAAGTTTTCTATTCTTCTCTTGCTGGAATTCCGGAATTTTGTGATTTTTGTATTACGATTGTATTTATAATCCAGATATTCTAAAATTTACAAAATCAAGCTTATGAAAAGACTTTTATTAGCAACGGTCGTTTCTATTGCCGGAGTGGCATCGAATGCAGAGGAATCCCCATTATGGATGCGCTATTGTGCTATTTCTCCTGACGGTGAGCAGATAGCTTTTACTTATAAGGGTGATATTTACACAGTACCTGTGGGAGGTGGAAAAGCTTTGCAGATTACTTCTAATCAGGCACATGACACACATCCTGTGTGGAGTCCTGACGGAAGTAAAATTGCTTTTGCTTCAAGTAGGGAAGGAAGTATGGATATATTCATAGTTGACAGTGAGGGAGGAGTACCCAAAAGACTTACTACTCATTCCGGCAATGAAGTGCCATATGCTTTCAGCGACAATAACCACGTACTTTTTCAGGCTGTGGTAATGCCTGAAGCTGAGGATATGAATTTCCCAAGTTCACAGTTTCCACAGATATATGAGGTAGGAACAGAAGGGGGAAGACCGGTGATGTTCTCATCCATTCCAATGGAGGATATCTGTTTTAATCCGGATGGAAAGTCTTTTCTTTATCATGACAAGAAGGGGTATGAAGACGCGTGGAGAAAGCATCACACATCGTCTGTCACACGCGATATATGGCTCTGTACCGAACAGGAAGGTGCGGAAAGAAGCTATAAGAAAATAACATCTTTCGATGGAGAGGACAGAACTCCTGTATGGACTCCGGATGGAAAGTCGTTCTATTATCTGAGTGAGAGGGAGGGTAGTTTCAATATCTATAAGTCGGACATTGAAGGTAAGAATATCGTACGTCTGACATCGCATACTGACCATCCTGTACGTTTTCTGTCGGTTGCCTCAAACGGAACCTTGTGCTATGGGTTCAATGGAGAAATATATACGCTGAAAGAGGGAGAACAGCCAAAGAAAGTCAATGTAAGCATTGTGTCCGACACTTATGACAAGCATCTTGTGAAATGGTTGAAATCGTCCGGTGCTACAGAGATATCAGTCTCGCCCGAAGGCAAGGAGATAGCTTTCATTCTGCGTGGTGACGTATATGTTACATCTACAGAATATAAGACTACAAAACAGATTACTGATACTCCAGAACAGGAGAGGGATATAGATTTTTCGCCAGACGGAAGAAGTATTGTCTATGCATCTGAACGTAACGGATTGTGGCAGATATATCAGACTTCATTGGTCAATAAAGAAGACGAACTGTTTACTTATGCCAATGATTTTAAAGAGGAAAGACTGGTGAACAGTAATTATACATCATTCCAGCCTCAGTATAGTCCGGACGGCAAAGAGGTGGCTTTCTTGGAAAACAGAACAGAACTCCGTGTACTGAATCTGAAAACCAAGGAAGTCCGTACGGTGATGGATGGTAAGTTCGAGTATTCTTACAGTGATGGTGACCAGTGGTTTGAATGGAGTCCGGACAGCCGTTGGCTATTGTCGGGATATATTGGTCATGGAGGATGGAATAATAATGATGTTGCATTGGTCAATGCATCCGGCAACGGTGAGATTCATAACCTGACTCAGAGTGGATATACTGACGGAGGTGCGAAATGGGTTCTTGACGGCAAGGCAATGATTTGGCAGAGCGACCGTGCGGGATATCGCAGCCACGGCAGCTGGGGAGCTGAAGATGATGTTTATATCATGTTCTTTGATCTTGATGCCTATGAACGTTTCCGTATGAGCAAAGAGGATATTTCACTTTTAGAGGAGAAGGAAAAGGAAGACAAGGAAGATGCTGAAAAGAAGGAAGCTGACAAGAAAAAAGGAAAGAAAAAAGACGGAAAGAAGGACGAGAAAGATGAAGTTAAGCCTTTGGAATTCGACCTTGAGAACTGTCGTGACAGAATCATCCGTCTGACTGTGAATTCTTCCAGACTTGGTGATGCGGTATTGTCTGCCAAGGGAGATAAACTTTACTATCAGGCTGCATTCGAAGGTGGTTATGACCTGTGGATGCACGACTTGAAGGAGAACAAGACTTCTATCGTGATGAAGAATATAGGCTATGGAGCTATGATGACTGATAAGAAGCTGGAAAACCTCTATCTCTGCAACTCTTCCATCAAAAAAGTCAACATGGAGAAAGGCGAGTCAAAGAATGTAGAGTTCAGTGCTCCTTTCAATTATCGTCCGTATGAGGAACGCATGTATATGTTCAATCATATCTGGAAACAGGTGGAAGATAAATTTTATGTTGCAGACTTGCATGGAACCGACTGGAAAGGATATTATGAAAACTACAAGTGCTTTCTTCCTCACATAAACAATAACTATGATTTCCAGGAAATGTTGAGTGAGTTGCTTGGCGAACTTAACGGATCTCACACCGGAGCAAGGTATTATCCATCTGGAGCATCATTCCCAACTGCATGTCTTGGTGCATTCTATGATAATGAATATACCGGAGATGGCTTGAAGATAAAGGAAATAATAGCAAAAGGACCTTTCGCTGTCAAGAAAACAGGTGTAACCGAAGGATGTATAATTGAAAAAATAGACGGAGAGAAGATATTGGCCGGTATGGACTATTATCCTATGCTGGAAGGAAAAGCTGGAAAGAAGGTGCTTCTTTCTGTGTATAATCCAGATACAAAGAAACGTTTCGATGTTACTGTAAAGGCAATCACTTCGGGCGAACAGTCTGATTTGCTCTATAAGAGATGGGTAAGACGAAATGAACAGCTTGTTGAAAAACTCTCAGGAGGGCGTGTGGCTTATGTGCATGTACAGGGAATGAACAGTCCGAGTTTCCGTACTGTATATAGCGAATTGTTGAGTGAGAAGAACAGAACTAAGGATGCGGTGATAGTTGATACACGTCATAATGGCGGTGGATGGTTGCACGATGATCTTGTTACACTTCTCAGTGGAAAGGAATATCAGAGATTCGTTCCTAGAGGACAGTATATCGGCAGTGACCCGTTCAATAAATGGCTCAAACCGTCATGTGTTCTTGTGTGTGAGGATAATTACAGCAATGCCCACGGTTTCCCATGGGTGTACAAGGAACTTGGTATAGGTAAGCTTATCGGAACTCCTGTTCCTGGAACAATGACTGCCGTATGGTGGGAAAGACAGATTGATCCAAGCATTGTCTTTGGTATTCCACAAGTGGGATGTATGGATATGCGTGGAGAGTATCTCGAAAACAAAGAGCTCCAGCCTGACATCGAAGTCTATAATTCTCCGGAAGAAGTATTGAGAGGGGAAGACAGACAGTTGGAGACTGCTGTGAAGGAAATGCTTAAGACTATTGACTGACAGACACAGTAATTGTGAAAAGTGATAGTAGAAAAATGGCTGCACCGAAACCACGATGCAGCCATTTTTCTATATCTATATATGGTTATTCTTGTTTTTCATTTTCAGCTTTCTGCTTTTTCTCTATCAGCATGTTCATGAAAGCTGAACTTATGATACCTGTCGGAATGGCAATCATTGCAATACCAATCAGACTTATAAGGCTACTAAGCAGACGGCCTATTGGAGTGATGGGATATATATCGCCGTACCCCACGGTTGTAAAGGCTACTATGGCCCACCAGAAACCGTCACCGATATTTTCGAATGCATGGGGTTGTGCGTTACGCTCGATGTAGTACATCAGTATACCGGAGAAACCGAGCATTATACCGCATGCGGTATATGATGTGACAAGTTCATCCTTTACGGTCTTTAACACTGTTCCTATCATTTGGAACGAACGTGAGTATCGTATAAGTTTGAATATTATCAGTATGTATGCCAGCACTACAAGATGTATATGCGGTGTTTCTTTGTAAACGTATATTCCCACGAAAGGAAGTACGGCTACAAAGTCTATCAGACCGTAAAATGAAAATATGTAGTGCAGACGTGCTATCCACGGGTTTTTATATTGTGCATACTGCACAGGTGCTGCGGCAATTCTTAGTCCGTATTCTATGGTAAAGACGAAAGAAGCCATATAATTAAATAAATACAGCCAGTTACGATAAGGTGCAGCTTCTTCGAAGGAACTGCATATAATTGAAAATATAGATCCGATAATGAAGAACAATACGAAATACTGGAACCACTTTTTCATCAGTTGGCGGTGAATGGACCTGTAAAGTTTTTCATGTCGTATAAGAGTTGTTATTTTCTCGCGTATAGGCGATATAATATCGTTGGGATTATTTTTCATTTTATATAATATTAGGTGCTATTGGCAAATGTAAATAAAAACTATGATATTTAAAATAATAGTTTAAACAGAGTTCCTGAATTTTTTGTGTATATGGTTTCAACCTTATATGCCTGTTTTTTGTTTTTAATGATATAAATACTTATTTTTGAGAAAACCAATAACCGATATCATTATGAAAAAACACAAGCGGACCGGTACGCTTAATTTGTTGGCTACATTGCCTTTACTTTTGGCTTGCCGAACTATTAATGCACAAGAACAACAATTAGACAAAGCCTCTGCCGATACAGTGGTAAATGTCGGCTATGCCATCGGAAGCATAAAGAAATTATCCGGATCAGTGGAACTGATTAAAGAAAATCAGATGAACAAGATACAGATTGTAAATCCTATTGAGGCTATTCAGGGACGAGTGGCAGGACTTACTGTCAATAAAGGAGGGAATGGAACGGCTGCACTTGATGCGGTACGTTTGCGTGGAACTACATCCATAACGGGAGGAAACTCACCATTGATTATTGTTGACGGAGTTATAGGAGATATGACTCTGCTTACTTCAATTTATCCTACTGATATAGAAAGTTTTACAATACTGAAGGATGCTTCCGAAACGGCTCAGTACGGTTCGCGTGGAGCTTCCGGTGTGATAAATGTTGTGACAAAAAAAGGAATTAAAGGCAGAACAAGTATAAACTATAGCGGAAGTTTTGGTATTTCCAATGTGTATAAAAGGATAAGTATGCTTGATGCCGATGAATATAGGAATGTCACTTCCGGTTTGGGATTGAGCATTGTAGATAAGGGTTATAATACAAACTTTCAGAAAGCAATAGAAAGGACAGCCATAAGACAAAACCATAATATAGCTCTTTACGGTGGTGGTGAGAAATCTACTTACCGCGTTTCATTGGGATATTTGGATATGGAAGGAGATATAATGAATGAGGGTATGAAGATGTTTACATCGAACATGAATCTGAACCAAAAGCTTATAGATAATATGGTAGATTGTGAACTTGGCATATTCGGTTCGGTGAAGAGGGAAAGAAGTCTGTTCGACTTGCAGAAGACATTTTATTCTGCCGCAACTTTCAATCCTACTTTTCCTGGAGGAAAGAATTCTTCTGGCGCTTGGGATAATCTTACTACTGCAAGCCAGATAACGAATCCATTGGCGTGGATGGAAGTTGACAACCGTGAGGCTGCCTCATACTTCAGTGCACATGCTAAAATAAACATAAATCTTCTGCACAGACTGAAACTTGTACTGTTCGGTTCATATACATACAATAATACTGAAGATAGTCAATATTTGCCTACTACAGTATGGGCTTATGGACAGGGATATAGGGGACTAAGAAGTTCGGAGTCGCTGTTGGGAAACATGATGCTTACATATAACAGACAGATGGGAAAACATTTTATTGATGTATTGGCATTGGGAGAGCTTTCTAAGGACAGATATTCCGGATTCTATACCACTGCAACAAACTTTTCATCAGATAATATGGGGTTCAACAATCTTCAGGCTGGTGCATTGAGACCGTGGGACGGTACCGGCTCTTATTTTGAAGACCCCAGACAAGTCTCGTTTTTGGGGCGTGTCAACTATTCATATAATGACCGATATGTTCTCACATTGAATGCGCGGACTGATGCGTCATCCAAATTTGGTGAAAAACATAAATGGGGATTTTTCCCTTCAGCTTCAGTGGCATGGAACATTTCACAGGAAGATTTCATGAGGTATGTTGACATAGTTGACAATTTGAAAGTCAGACTGGGATACGGACTTGCCGGAAATCAGGGAGGAATAAGTTCATATACTACGATGAATCTGGCTAAACCAAATGGAGTTGCTCCTGTTGGTAACTTGCCGATGGTTACTTTTGAAACACTGAGGAATGTCAATCCTGATTTGAAGTGGGAAGTGAAAAAGACTTTTAATGCCGGTGCTGATCTTGAAATGTACGGTAGCCGATTTATTTTGTCTGTTAATTATTACAAGTCGAAAACCAATGATATGCTTTATAATTATCATGTCAGTGTTCCTCCATTCACTTATAATACTCTTTTGGCAAATATCGGTTCGATGGAAAACAATGGTGTAGAAATATCTGTAGGCGGCACTCCGGTAAGGACTGGAGATTGGGAACTTATGATAAATGCAAATCTCACATATCAGCAGAATAAACTGCTGTCGCTTGGTGGAATGTATGAAGGTAATTATGTTTCTGCTGCAGAATATACTGCTATTGCCGGACTGAATGGTGCCGGATTTCATGGTGGAAACAACAATATAGTGTATCAGATAGTGGGGCAACCATTGGGCGTTTTTTATCTGCCTAAATGTACAGGCCTGAAAGATGACGGTAACGGAGGATATGTGTATGGCATAGCCGATTTGAACGGAGGTGGAGTAAGTATAGAGGATGGAGAGGACAGATATATAGCCGGACAGGCCATGCCTAAATATATACTTGGCTCTAATATCAGCCTGAGATACAAGAATTTCGATATATCGTTACAGATGAACGGTGCTTTCGGACATAAGATTTACAACGGTACTGCACTTACCTATATGAACATGAATAACTTGCCGGACTATAATGTTATGAAAGAAGCACCTAAAAAGATGATAAGAGACCAGACGGCTACGGACTATTGGCTGGAAAACGGTAATTATCTGAATTTTGATTATCTCACCATCGGTTGGGAACCACGAATGAAATCCGGATGGCTGGTTAAAAGTTGCAGACTGGCATTTACTATAAATAATCTTGCTACTATCACCGGATATTCAGGACTTACTCCATTAATAAACAGTTCCAGTATTGACGCTACATTAGGAGTTGACGACAAACGCAGTTATCCAGTATCCAGAACATATACTTTAAGCCTTGGTTTGAACTTTTAAAATTTATGCGTATGAAACGATATGTTTACATAATAACAGCTTGTATCCTTTGTCTTTCATCTTGCAAGGGATTTCTGGAAGAAAATCCGAAGGACTCAATAAATGAAAATCGGATAGCGGGAAATATGAAAGAACTCTACATGCACAGCGTTGCTACTCTTTATAATAATATAGGCGGATATAATGACAGTGAGGGAATACAGGGCACCGGACGAGGTATTTACGACCTGAATACTTTTACTACGGATGAGGCTATAATGCCTACGCGTGGTGCAGACTGGTATGATGGTGGATTTTGGCAGGGATTGTATCTTCATGACTGGGGAACAAACAATAATTCGATTCTTGCCACCTGGGAATATCTTTATAAGTCTGTCATGCTATGTAATGAGTCTGTCAGAAGAATAAAGGACTATGCTGTAAAGCATAGTGATGACGATACACAACCTTTCATGGCAGAGGTCAGAGCTCTAAGGGCACTTTTCTATTATCATCTTATGGACCTGTTCGGAAGAGTGCCGCTAATAAAGGAAACAGGAATAGAGAAATCAACAAAAGAGCAGGCTGAGAGGAGTGAAACGTTTTGGTTTATTGTAAATGAACTGCAGGAGGCTTTGCCTTATCTGGCTGACGAGCGAAGTAATGTTCCAGGTGAATATTACGGAAGAATCACCCGCCATGTGGCATATTTCCTATTGGCTAAAATGGCATTGAATGCCGAAGTGTATACAGATGATGTATGGACTGATGATTTGAAGCCCGACGGAACTGATATAGAATTTACAATAGACGGAACAGAAATGAATGCATGGGAGGCCACGATATACTATTGCGACAAGATAGCTGAGGCCGGATACAATCTGGAACCCGACTATAGGACTAATTTTGCAGTGTTCAATGAATCATCCATAGAGAATATTTTTGTAATACCTATGGATAAGACATTATATACTAATCAGTTCATATATTTATTCAGGTCGCGTCATTATAATCATGCCAAGGCATACGGACTAGGTGGAGAAAATGGGGCATCTGCCACATTGGATGTTCTTGAAACATTCGGTTACGGTACAGAAAATGAAGATCCTCGATTTGATTTCTGTTATTTTGATGACGGACTTACAGATCTTGACGGTAATCCTATAATACTGGACGATGGAAAAACACGTTTGGCTTATGAGCCTTGGAAGGTTGAGCTGGATGTCTCAGGAAAACCATATGAAAAGACAGCCGGAGCAAGAATGAAAAAATATGAAGTTGACCCTACGGCCTTCAAAGATGGTAAACTTATAGACAATGACATTGTTCTTTACAGATATGCCGATGTGCTTCTTATGAAATGCGAAGCCAAGGTACGCAATGGAGAAAACGGAGACAGAGAATTGAATCAGGTCAGAGACAGAGTGAATGCTCCTGCCAGAAGTGCGACTCTTGAAAATATTCTGGATGAGAGAATGCTTGAACTTGCTTTGGAAGGATGTCGTCGTCAGGATATGATAAGGTTCGGACTATACACTGAAGCATATAGTAACCGCCCAAAACTGGAAAATGAGGAAACTGGATTTACTACGGTGTTTCCAATTCCTGAGAAAATCATTCAAATGAATGGAAAGATTATTCAAAATACCGGTTATAAGAAATGAAAAAAGACCTCTCTTAATGGTAATTGCCCGTAAGAGAGGTCTTGCCTTTTATTTATAGCGTCTTTTATTTATAGTCTTCCCAGCTCTTTATTGCTATATCGTCAATGCTCATTGAGCAGAATGCATTGATGAATGCGCTAGCAAGACGTGCATTTGTAACAAGAGGAATGTTCAAATCCACAGCAGCACGACGAATCTTGTAACCATTGTCAAGTTCGGTTGGAGTAAGGTCGCGTGGGATATTTACCACCATGTCTATTTCTTTCTTGTGCAACATTTCGAGAGCCTGAGGATGTCCTTCTTCGCTTGGCCAGTAAACACGAGTGTTTTCTACTCCGTTTTCAGTAAGGAACTTAGACGAACCTCCTGTAGCGAAAATGTTGTAACCTTTAGCCTTGAGGGCACGTGCAGCTTGAAGCAGGTCAACCTTCTGTTTTAGTGTACCTGTCGACATCAGGATGTTCTTTTCAGGGATGCGGTAGCCTACTGAAAGCATAGCTTTCAATACTGCGCATGAAGTATCATCGCCGATACATCCTACTTCACCTGTAGATGCCATGTCTACACCCAATACAGGGTCAGCCTTCTGCAGACGGTTGAATGAGAACTGGCTAGCCTTGATACCTACATAGTCGAGGTCGAACAGGTTCTTTTCAGGTTTTTCAACCGGCAGACCGAGCATAACCTTAGTGGCAAGTTCGATGAAGTTAATCTTCAATACCTTACTTACGAATGGGAATGAACGGCTGGCACGCAAGTTACATTCGATAACCTTGATATCGTTCTCACGTGCAAGGAACTGAATGTTGAACGGACCGGAGATGTTAAGCTCCTTTGCAATCTGACGAGAGATACGCTTGA
>CALUPA010000031.1 GCA_944322395.1 uncultured Phocaeicola sp. | reverse complement strand
AGGCTACTGTTGACGGAACAACAGGTTCAGACATTATGCTGAACAATTACTTGTACGACTTCTTGTCGCACTTATTTTTACAAAGTTAATCTATAAATTTCATCTGCTGGTTTTAGCAAACCTTATTTTTATAAATATTATCTAATAGTGTATGTTGATATATCTTTTTTTGTTTTTGTTATATGTTTTATCTCTTTGGGATAATTAAAGATGTTAGTTACTTTTTGTTTATGTTTTGATTTATTGCAGGACTACTTTTGTGAAGAATTAAAATTCTGTCTATCTTTGTTTCCGTATTTATCGTTTAAAAGATTACGGACCAATGAAAAAAGTATTTTCCCTTATATTTATATTATGTGCACTTACTTTTGTTGTTAATGCGCAACCTCATATATCATTTGATACAAAATCGCAAAATATCGGTTATATTTTATGGAGAAATCCTGTAACCGTAAAATACTCTTTTACCAATACTGGTGACAAGCCTTTGGTTATTTCCAATGTCACGGTTTCTTGCGGATGTATGGAAGCCGATTGGACAAAGACACCTGTTCCTGTAGGAGGAAAAGGTGAAGTGACAGCTGTATATGATGCCGAGGCAATAGGTAAATTCTATAGAGAAATAGGAGTATATTGCAATGCTTCGAATCTGCCTTTATATCTTGATTTTTCGGGTGAGGTGACGGCTGATCCGAAGGATTATTCCTTTACCCATGAGTTTGGGTTTGGAGCTATTAGAACCAATAAGGATGAAATAGTTTTTGATGATGTGAATAAGGGTGACAAACCTCAATTTGAGATTCTTGTGGCCAATACATCAAATAAGGCATATTCTCCTGTTCTTATGCACTTGCCTCCATATCTTAGTGCCAAGGCTGAACCTGAAGTTCTTGGTTCGCAAAAGAACGGTAAAATAATTGTTACTCTCAATACGGACAAACTTCCTAAATTAGGTGTTACTCGAACTACAGTATATCTGTCAAGATTTATGGGAGACAAGGTTAATAGTGAGAATGAAATACCTGTATCTGTAGTTTTGCTGCCTGATTTCTCTTTTCTTTCTGAACAACAGAAGCTGAATCCGCCTGCAGTTGAAATCAGTACAACATCTTTGGAATATTCGGGATTGAAACCTAAACAAAAGAAATCGCAGACTGTTATTATTACTAATAAAGGAAAATCCAATCTTGAGATTTTAGACTTGCAGGTGTTTACTATGGCTCTTAACGTTAAGGTAAACAAACATATAATAAAGCCAGGTGAATCTGCAAAAATGAAAGTGACAGTGTTGGCTGGTAATCTTTCCCGCTCTAAAGGTAAGCCAAGGGTTTTGATGATAACAAACGATCCGAATAACCCTAAAATTACTATTAATATCAATGCTGATATAAAAAAAGAATAAAGGTTTGATATAAATGATAGCCTTGATTTATTAACCCCAAAAAACAATACCATTATGGAACATCCTGAAAACAATGAAGAATACAAAGGCTTGACTGTCAATCAGGGAGTTGAACAACCTTCGATTGTTAATCCTTATATAAATCTCAGAAACAGGCCCAAAAGACGTCAGTATTCTGTAGATGAATATGTAGAAGGTATAGTTAAGGGAGATATAACGATGCTCAGCCGTGCTGTAACTTTGGTGGAGAGCTTGAAGCCAGAACATCAGGTAATAGCACAGGAAGTGATAGAAAAATGCTTGCCTTATTCAGGCAATTCAGTGAGGATAGGAATAAGTGGAGTACCTGGTGCCGGTAAGAGTACTTCAATAGATGTTTTCGGACTGCATGTACTTGAAGAAAAAGGCGGTAAACTGGCTGTGTTGGCAATAGATCCCAGTAGTGAACGTTCCAAGGGTAGTATTCTGGGCGACAAAACCAGAATGGAGAAACTTTCTGTTCATCCAAAGTCTTTCATACGTCCTAGTCCATCGGCCGGTTCGCTAGGGGGAGTAGCCCGCAAGACCCGTGAGACTATTATACTGTGCGAGGCAGCAGGATTCGATAAAATATTTGTCGAGACTGTGGGTGTTGGTCAGAGTGAGACTGCTGTACATTCTATGGTAGATTTCTTTCTTCTGATACAACTTGCAGGAACTGGAGATGAACTGCAGGGCATTAAACGAGGTATAATGGAGATGGCCGATGGCATAATCATAAACAAGGCCGATGGAAATAATATAGAGAAAGCCAAACTTGCAGCTGCACACTTCCGCAATGCACTTCACCTTTTTCCGGCACCTGAGTCTGGATGGACTCCGCAGGTACTTACTTATTCCGGATTCTATAATATCGGAGTTAAGGAAATATGGGATATGGTATATGCCTATATCGACTTTGTAAAGAATAACGGGTATTTCGATTACAGGAGAAATGAGCAGGCAAAGTACTGGATGTATGAAACCATAAACGAACATCTTCGCGACAGTTTCTATCAAGACCCATTAATAGCCGATATGCTTGAAATTAAAGAAAAGGAAGTTCTTAATGGTCAGGCCACATCTTTCACGGCAGCAAAGAAATTGCTTGATATTTATTTTAACCAATTAAAGAAGTAAAAAGATTTTTATATTAAGATATGCAGGATTTTGTTCATTTACATGTTCACACCCAATATTCAATTCTCGATGGACAGGCTTCGATACCAAAGTTAGTAGATAAGGCTATAGCCAATGGTATGAAGGGTATAGCCGTTACCGACCATGGGGCAATGTTCGGTATCAAGGAGTTCTTTAATTATGTAAACAAGAAAAACGGAGGAACAAATGGCGAAATCAAGGATTTGAAGAAAAAAATTGCAGCCATTGAAAAGGGTGAATCAGAGTCTGAAAATCCTGAAGAAGAGTTGGCTGAGTGCCGAAAGCAGTTGCAGGCTGCACAGGACAGGCTCTTCAAACCTATTATCGGATGTGAGATGTATGTGGCACGCCGAGGACTTGACAAGAAGGACGGAAAGCAGGACCAGAGTGGTTATCACCTTGTGGTACTTGCAAAAAACCTGAAAGGATATCATAATCTTATCAAACTTGTTTCAAAGGCATGGACGGAAGGTTTCTACATGCGTCCGCGTACTGACCGTGCCGAGTTGGAGAAGTATCACGAAGGACTTATCGTTTGTTCTGCTTGTCTTGGTGGTGAGGTGCCAAAGAAAATTACTGCGGGACAGTTTGAAGAGGCCGAAGAAGCTATAAGATGGTATAAGAATCTTTTTGGTGATGACTATTATCTGGAACTTCAGCGTCATAAGGCCACAGTGTCAAGAGCCAATCACGAAGCTTATCCTCTGCAGCAGGTGGTAAATGCAAAGTTGTTGGAGTATGCCAAGAAATATAATGTAAAGCTGGTTTGTACAAACGACGTACACTTTGTTGATGAGGAAAATGCTGAGGCTCACGACCGTCTTATCTGTCTTAGCACGGGAAAGGATCTTGACGATCCAAACCGTATGCTATACACCAAGCAGGAGTGGATGAAGACGCGTGAAGAAATGAACGAAATCTTTGCCGATGTACCAGAAGCATTGTCGAATACTGTAGATATATGTAATAGTGTAGAATTCTATTCCATAGACAATCCACCTATCATGCCTACATTTGCCATCCCGGAGGAATTCGGAACGGAAGAGGAGTATCGTAAGAAGTTTACTGAGAAAGACCTGTTTGATGAATTCACGCAGGATGAAAACGGGAATGTAGTGATGGATGAAGCTTCTGCGAATGCTAAGATAAAGAGATTGGGCGGTTACGAAAAATTATATCGTATTAAGCTTGAGGCCGATTATCTGGCAAAACTGGCATACGATGGAGCCAGAAGACGCTATGGTGAGGTTCTTAATGAGGAAGTAAGTGAGCGAATAAAGTTTGAGCTTCATATTATGAAAACTATGGGTTTTCCGGGTTACTTCCTTATTGTGCAGGACTTTATTTCTGCAGCCAGAAATAAACTGGATGTTTCTGTAGGTCCCGGACGTGGATCTGCAGCAGGGTCTGCTGTAGCATATTGTTTGGGTATTACTCAGATAGACCCTATCAAATATGACCTTCTGTTTGAGCGTTTCCTTAATCCGGACCGTATTTCACTTCCCGATATCGATGTGGACTTCGATGATGACGGACGTGGGCGTGTCCTTAACTGGGTGACAGAGAAGTATGGACAGGAAAAGGTGGCTCATATCATTACATATGGCACTATGGCCACTAAACTGGCTATAAAGGATGTTGCACGTGTACAGAAACTTCCTCTTTCTGAGTCGGACAGATTATGTAAACTGGTTCCGGACAAGATTCCAGATAAGAAACTAAACCTTCCGAATGCAATAGCATATGTACCGGAACTTCAGGCTGCCGAGGTGTCGACAGATCCTGTTCTGAGAGATACTATCAAGTACGCCAAAATGCTTGAAGGTAACGTGCGAAATACCGGTGTACATGCTTGTGGTACAATTATTTGCCGTGATGACATTACAGACTGGGTTCCAGTAAGTACGGCCGATGATAAGGAAACAGGCGAGAAAATGCTTGTAACGCAATACGAAGGTTCGGTTATTGAGGATACCGGTCTTATCAAGATGGACTTTCTTGGACTTAAAACATTGTCCATCATTAAGGAGGCACTTGAAAATATAAAGCATAGCAAGGGTATAATATTGAATATAGATGAGATACCGATAGACGACCCAGCTACATATAAATTGTATGGTGACGGACGAACAATCGGAACATTCCAGTTCGAATCGGCAGGTATGCAGAAATATCTTCGCGAATTGGAACCGTCAACATTCGAGGATCTTATTGCCATGAACGCCCTTTATCGTCCGGGACCTATGGATTATATTCCGGACTTTATCGACCGTAAGCATGGCCGTAAGCCTATTGAGTATGATATACCTATCATGGAGAAATACCTTAAGGATACTTACGGTATTACGGTATATCAGGAGCAGGTCATGTTGTTGTCTCGTTTGCTTGCCGACTTTACCCGTGGTGAGTCTGATGCCTTACGTAAGGCTATGGGTAAAAAACTCCGTGATAAATTGGACCACATGAAACCTAAGTTCATCGAAGGTGGAAAGAAGAACGGTCATGATCCTCAGGTGCTTGAAAAGATTTGGGCAGACTGGGAGAAGTTTGCTTCGTATGCCTTCAACAAGTCTCATGCCACCTGTTATTCATGGGTAGCATATCAGACTGCATACCTTAAGGCTAACTATCCTTCGGAATATATGGCTGCTACTATGAGCCGAAATATTGCCAATATCACTGAAATCACCAAACTGATGGACGAATGTAAGGCAACAGGTATTAATGTGTTGGGTCCTGACGTGAACGAAAGTGAGCTGAAATTTTCCGTAAACAGCCGTGGTGACATACGTTTCGGTATGGGTGCTGTGAAGGGGGTAGGCGAATCGGCTGTACAGTGTATCCTGGAAGAGCGTAGGAAAAACGGAGAATTCAAGAATATATTTGATTTCGTACAGCGTGTGAATCTTTCTTCTTGCAACAGAAAGAATATTGAAAATCTTGCTCTTGCAGGAGGGTTTGACAGTTTCCCTGGGATAAAGCGTGAGGATTTCTTCGTAAAGAATGCCAAAGAAGAAACATTTGTGGAAGTTCTGGTAAGATACGGTAATAAATATCAGGTAGATAAAGCAGCTGCTACTAACTCTCTGTTTGGTGGAGAAATGGCTGTAGAAATTGCAACTCCTGAAATTGTACCTGCACAAGCCTGGAGCGATTTGGAAAGACTAAACCGCGAACGTGAACTTGTGGGAATATATCTTTCAGCCCATCCATTGGATGAATATGCTGTGGTATTGGAGAATGTGTGCAATGTACATATGGCTGATCTGGCAGATTTGACACCATTGCAGAACAGAGATCTTATACTTGGTGGAATAGTGACAGGAGTACGTGAAGGATATACAAAAAATGGAAAACCGTACGGTGTCGCGAAGGTTGAAGATTATTCCGGTGTCGCAGAATTTGCATTTTTTGGCAATGAATGGGTGGAAAAGAAGAACTTTTTCAGCGAAGGAATGTTCTTATATATGCATGGCAAATGTCAGCCGAAACAATGGAAACAAGACGAGTGGGAAGTTAAAATCAATACAATTGAGCTTCTGCCTGATGTAAAGGAGAGGGTTATTGAAAGAATAACGGTAAAAGCACCGCTTTCTTCGATAGACGATGAATTTATTACCGAATTCGGTTCGATAGTAAAACAGAACCCAGGAAATGCAGAACTTTTGTTCTATATAATGGACGATGACGGACAGATGTACGTAAATCTTTCTTCACGTTCCATTAAGGTTTCCGTACAAAAAGATTTGATTAATTATTTAAAATCGCAATCACAGTTGGACTATAAAATAAATTAGTCTATATTTGTTGCTGGTAACTAATAAACTTAAGATTTTATAAACTTAAAAACTTTAATAAGATGGCACTTAACATTACAGATCAGAATTTTGAAGAAATAATGGCAGAGGGAAAACCTGTAGTATTGGACTTTTGGGCAACATGGTGTGGACCATGCAAGCAGATTGCTCCATACATTGAAGAACTTGCTGAAGAATACAAGGACACAGTAAACATCGGTAAATGTGATGTTGACGAGAACTCAGATCTTCCTGCACAGTTCGGAATCCGTAACATTCCTACTGTACTTTTTATCAAGAATGGTGAAGTTGTGGATAAACAGGTTGGTGGTACTACAAAGCAGGCTTTGGCAGAAAAACTAAAAGCCATTCTCTAAACAATGTTGAACTTTTATTAATCATTAAATACTAACAACTATGGCTACAGATAATGAATTCTTGTTGGAAGACGAGGATGATGAAAAGACCATTGAGTTTATCAAGAACTATTTGCCTCAGGAACTGAAGGAAAAGTTCACAGACGATGATTTGTATTATATATTCGACCTTATAGTAGAGTATTATACAAACAGCGGCTGTCTGGATGCTCAGCCGGATGAAGAAGGATATATCAATATCGATCAGGATGAGATTGTAGATTATATCATCAAAGAGTCAGCCGAAGACGGTATGGGACCTTATGAACCGGAAGATGTGTTCTTTGTTGTTCAAGGCGAAATGGAATACGGAAACCAATTGGGTGGTGTGGAATAAAAAGACTCTACATAAATAAAAAAGCTTCAAGGTATATAAAAATCTTGAAGCTTTTTTTATATACATATTAAACCTTTTATGACTTTATAAGTCTAATTATCAAATAGCTATAAAAAAAGTCATAAATATAAGTCATTCCTAATGAAAAACATATACTTGATATTATTCTTGCTTTTGTCATTGCATTTGAATGTTTTTTCACAGAAGACTGTGATAATAAATGGGGTATTGTCAGATTCCGGTACTGGAATTGGTATAGAATATGCCACAGTTCAGTTGTTTGCTATGCCTGATTCTATTCTTGTTAGTGGTGTAGTGACGAAAAAGGATGGTACTTTTGACTTACCTTTATCCAAGCCGGGGAATTACTGTATTGTGGCATCGTATATCGGATATAAATCTTTTAGTAAGAAGATATATTACAAGTCTCTACCCAATAATGATGTAAACTTGGGAAACTTGAAACTTTCTTTTGATGCTATATTGTTGGATGAAGCTGTAATTACGGCTGAAGCCCCTCCTGTGAAGATGGAAGAAGATACAGTAGTCTATAATGCATCTGCATATAAAGTTACAGAAGGAGCTGTGTTGGAAGAACTTATAGAAAAATTGCCTGGAGCTGAGGTGGATGATGATGGTAAAATAAAGATTAACGGACGAGAACTGAAGAAAATTATGGTTGATGGTAAAGAATTTTTTGGAGGTGATTTGAAAACCGGACTTCAGAATCTCCCTGTTGAACTTATAGATCAGCTAAAGACTTATAGTAAAGAATCGGATATGGAGAGAATGACTGGCATTGATGATGGTGATGATGAAGTAGTGCTAGATATAAAGTTTAAAAAGGGAAAGAATAAAGGATGGTTTGGCAACGTTGATATGGCGGGAGGTACTAAGGAACGTTTTTCTTCTAAAGTCATGCTTAATCGCTTTGTTGAGGATACTCAACATTCAGTAGTTGGGACTGCAAATAATGTGGGCGACCGGAATTTTTCAAACAGTTCGCGTGCTAACTGGAAATAGAACAATGGACTTGTATCATCTTACAATGCTGGATATAATATGGCTATAAAGAATAACAAACTGGAAATTGGAGGAAGCATACAGTGGAGAAAAAATGATAAGGATGTACATGGAATAAATTCTACTGAAAGGTTTTATTCTTCAAAAAGTACTTTCTCAAATTCTAATAATATAAATCAAAGTGGTTCAAGTAATATAAAAACAGACTGGAGGATGGAGTGGAAACCTGATGATTTGACTACTATACTTTTTAGACCTTCATTTTCTTATACATCAGATAATAATGAACAGAATAATATGTCTGGAAGTTTTAACATGAACCCTGAAACGATAGTAGATAATCCGGTTGACTATATTTATCCTGGTGATGATGCTGAATTGGAAAGAGAATTAAGAAAAATACGTGTTAATTCATCTGTTGTTGATAATTCTTCTATTACTAAAAAGTTAAATGGGAGTGCTTCGTTGATGATAAACAGGAAGATTGGAGTTAACGGACGGAACATAGGTTTAAGATTAGGGACTGGAATTAATGATTCTGATAATGGCAGGTTTCGTGATTCAGAAACTACTTATTACCGTCTTAAGAATATATACGGTGAAGATTCTGTAGCATATCGTCGACAGTATATTTCAAACGAGACTGAAAGCAGGAACTATAGTGTACAGTTTACGTATAGTGAACCTATAACACAGTCTACTTTTCTGCAATTCAGTTACCAGTTTTTATATAAGAACAGCTTTAGCGGTAAGTCGACATATAATTTTATTAATTATGATAACTGGTCGTTAAAACAGGAGTTGCCTCAAGGTTATGAGACATACGTGGTAGACAGTCTGGGTAAGGATGCCGATTATAAGTATTTCAATCATGACGCATCTGTAACTGTACGTGTGGTAAAGAAGAAATATAGGTTGAGTGTTGGTGTTACTGTGCAACCACAAAAATCTGTTTTGTCATATCATCTTGGTGAGTCGTATATGGATACTACAAGACAAGTATTCAATTTCGCTCCAAAGATAGATTTCAAGTATCGTTTTTCTAAGTTTAGTCAGTTACAATTTAAGTATTATGGAAAGAGTTCGCAACCTGGAATGGAATCAATGCTTCCCATAGAGGATAATTCAAATCCTTTGAATATACGTGTCGGTAATCCTGGACTTTTGCCTTCGTTCTCGCATAACATACGTTTGGGAATGAATACTTACAATAATGACCATCAACGTTCAATAATAATAAATGCTAATGCATCAATAGTCCAGAACAGTATCAGCAATAGTACTATGTATAATGAAGAGACTGGAGGACGTATAACTATGCCTAAAAATATTAACGGTAATTGGAATGGAAATATTTCAGCAGGGTTTAATACTGCTTTAAGGAACAAAAAATTTACTATCCATGCAAATACTTCTTTCAGATATAGAAACAGTGTTGGGTATATATATGAAGGGTCATCAAAATCTACTATGAAGAATATTTTGTCGGAAACTGGTTTTACAGGTCGTATAAGTGGTGTATTCCGAAATTCGTTGATGGAACTTTCTGCCAATTCCTCAATAGGCTATACTTTTGAGAAAAATAAATTATATCCACAGAATAATCAGGAACCATATACATTTTCATATGGATGTTCTGCCACTTTCAATCTGCTGTGGAATGTAAGTATTATGTCAGGAATTGTTAATCAAGGACGTAGGGGATATGATGATGATTATTTTAACCGTGATGAATTGTTGTGGAATGCCAGACTCTCTAAATCATTCTATAAAGGTAGGGCTATATTTAGTATTGAGGCATACGATATTCTTACACGTAAAAGCAATATTTCAAGGAGTCTGAATTCAAATGTACGCTCGATAACAGAATATAATGGAGTAAATAGTTATGTTATGGCGCATTTTATCTATAGATACAATGTCATGGGCGGGAAAATGAGAAAATGATGTCAGGATTAATGTCTTTAAGCACATCTAGCATCATATCCCTGTTCTCCGGAGAGATATATGTTTTTTTTCCGCTTATCTCAATTATAACAGTATCATACGGAATATTCAGAGTGAATCTTTTCTTTTCTTTCAGAACTACTATTTCCTTTATAACAAATATATTGATTGATTCGTATTTGAAATCTCTGATGTTGAGATATTCATCGTTTATGCTATATTCTGTGTGATAAATGCGAATACAAGACGACAGAGTCATGAAAATGAAACATGATATGAATGGAATGAGATTGTCAACGTTTCTTTCTGACAATAGTACCAGAACAATACAAAATACTATCGCTGCTACAGAATACATCATGGACATCCATACACAACCCTTTATCTTTTCCGACATTCGTGAACTGAAAGTTTTCATATCACCTGCTGTTTTATTTGTTTTTAAATGGTGTTTAAACATCTTCTAAGTCTTACAAATATATGAAAAAAGCATGATTTATACATCTTTTAGCATTAAAAATGCAGCAATTACATTTATAAATTGTTTCTTTATATAAACATATAGGTTTAATCAAATCAAAGTATATGAAGAAGATTTGTTTGTTTGTGGGACTGATGGTTGTGTGTATCATCTTCCCCGTATCGGTAGGAGCACAGAATTATGATAAACTATGGAAAGAAGTAGAATCTTTTCAGAAAAAAGATCATCCACGTTCTGTTATAGAAAAATCGGAAAATATATTTTCATTGGCTGTATCAGATAAGAATCTGCCGCAAATGATCAAGGCTTTCATGACTTTTTCTGAATATAAGGTGAAATTAAGTTATGATAGTCTTCAGGTGCAGAAAGACAGACTGAAGGAGTGGGCTGCATCAGAGACAGATACAGTTGGTAAGGCTGTACTTAACAGTATTACGGCAATGCTTTATGCTGCAGAATATCCTTTGAAAATTGATTCTGTGATATCGTGTTTACAATTGTCCCTTAAAGAAAAAAGAATGTTGGCTTCATGTTCTGCCGGTTTGTATTCTCCTGTAGTAATTACCAAGGAACTTAGCAAGGAGTATTTCGGTGATAACATGTATGATTTTCTTGCACGACAGGCTATTCGTGTGTTGCTTGATATGCCGTCAGTGGATAATGAACAAAAAATTCATGACTATATAATTGGCATTTATGATTCTCTAATAGCTTTGTATTCTGATACGGACAGTCCGTTTTGTAATAAAAAAGCAGAGGCTTTGACGCGTGAGGCAAAATTGGTTTATCTTTCAGACCATTGTGTATATTTCAAAAATAAACTTTCTTTCGACGAGAGTCTAAAGGAACTAAAAAAACTAGCTTTGGACTTTCAGGATGTTGATGTGTATTGCGATATAGTACTTAAGCTGGCTCATAAATACAATATTAAAAATAAAAAGGTTGAGGCCATGTCCGAAATAAGAAAAGCCCTTGAGCTATACCCTGAAACAAGATGGACTGAAGACCTGAAGAGATTTGAGTATGCCATTATGGCTCCGGAACTAAGAGTGAATATACCTTTTGTGTATCCCGGATACAGGACTAATATAGAGGTTTCGTATAACAATATTACGAGTATCACTATAGAAGCATATAGATTGGATCTTCCTCCTTATTCAGAAAAATTGGGTAGGGACCGTGACTCTGAGCAGATAATAAAAAAGTATGGTACACGTGTGGCTGTTAATAATTATACCCTTCCTCCTACGGTTGATTACATGACACGAAAAACTGAACTGAAATATAAACTTCCGGATGCAGGTATATATATGCTGAAACTATATTCTAAGCAGAAAGAAGAAGCATGTTATGAAGTAGCTTATGTATCTCCTTATCAATGTGTTTTAATTTCTTTACCGGAGGATAAAATGGAGATTATTGCAGTGGACCGTATGACAGGTCATCCTGTTCCTAATGCTGAAGTTGTTTCATTTGTCAGAAAGAACGAAAAATATGAAATAGAAGAAGTCTATCAAACCGATGATTGCGGTAGTGTGGTAATAGACAAAGGAGAAAAAGAACCTGTGTATTATAGCGTACGGACAAGTGGTAATGATTTTATGCGTCCTTCTTCTCGGTACTTGGGTAAAGGTGGTTTTTGGTTTAACGAAACTCCTTATGGAACTGTAACAAGGACAAAGTTATTTTCAGACCGTTCAATTTACCGTCCTGGGCAGAGTATTTTTGTGTCTGGAATAATATATAGTCAGGAAGGTGATTCTCTTTCTGTATTGAAGAATACTGAAACGTCTGTATGGCTTCGTGATGCCAACAGTAAGATAGTTGAGAAAGTAAATGTTGTTACTGATGAGTTTGGGGTTTTTAGTACTACTTTCCAACTGAAACAAAATGCAGTAGCAGGGACGTATTATATAAGTACTGATAATCACTCTGAAATGGTACGTGTAGAAGAATATAAACGTCCTACTTTCGATGTGATTTTCAGCAAGATGGATGATGTATATTCTTTCGGAGATTCTATTCGTGCAGAAGCAAAAGCTGAGTCTTTTGCCGGTTCTCCTTTGCGTATGGCAAATGTGAAATATAAAATAGTTCGAGAGGATGTATCATGGCCTAGACGTAATTGGAGTAAAACGGAACTTCTTTCTGGAGAGACAATAACCGATGCTGATGGTAAGTTCTATATTGATTTCCATTTACTGAAACCAGAAAACGATGGTTCATTAATATCTCCAGTTCATAGTCTGTTTAATATAACGGCTACGGTTACAAGTCTTTCTGGTGAGACTCAAGTGGGAGAATATTCAGTGTTGGTTGGTGGTAAATCGATTAATCTGAATATTTCAGGGTTGCCGAATAAACTTGCAAAGGAAAAAATAGGAAATATCAGGTTCGAAGTTTCTAATAATGATGGAATACCTATAGATACTATAGTGCAGTATGACATTTACAGACTGGACAGTGAGAGTAACATCGTTGGAAAAGCTGTGTTCAGCAGCGAAGTGCATTCGCGTAAATCTTTTGTTCCACATGCATTCTTTTCTCTTGCTTCAGGAAAATATCGCATTAAGGCTTCAGCAGCTGATATAAAGGGACGTGATGTATCATGCACACAGGATTTTGTTTTGTTCTCTTTGACTGACAATGTTCCTCCTAGTGAAACTGCATGGTGGTTCTATAAGAATGGTGATTCTTTTTCTGATGGTCGTGAGGTAGAACTCTATGTTGGTAGCAGTGAAGAAGATATATATCTTATGCTTGATGTTTTTACTGCAAATAAAAGGATAGAAAGTAAAAGAATTGCTATTTCGAAATCTGTACTTAAATTCAGTTATAAATATAAAGAAGAATATGGAGATGGCATCACTGTTTGTCTTACTGTTATGCGTGATGGGCAATTATATCAAGAAGCAGTAATGTTGGACAAACCTAGACCGGAAAAAGAACTTGTAATAAAGTGGAAAACTTTTAGGGATAAGTTGCTTCCCGGACAGCCGGAAGAATGGAAGATTACAGTAAGAGACAAGGCTGGTAATCCTGTGAGTGCATCTATGCTTGCTTCTGCATATGATGCTTCACTTGACAAATTTAGTAGGCACAATTGGTATTTCTCACATTATTTCAAAAGAAAAGTTCCGTCTGTATATATTAAGACACTCTATGTAAGCAATCAGTTTTATATGACTGTACCGTATAAATATGATATAGCCGGCAATGGTCTGGAATTTATTTATAGTGAAGACTTTACATGTTTTATGCCATTATTCTTTAATTATTATGGAGCAAGAAGGGCTATTATGACTAAAACGGCAACACCGGTGGTACATGAAAATGCAGTAGTATTGAGTCATTCTTCCACAGATAATAATTTAGATACAGAAGAAGATGCAGTGAATGCGGGAGGAATAGCTGAGACTGATAACGAAAATAATATACCTGTGCTTCGTGAGAACTTCTCCGAAACAGCATTCTATTATCCATGTCTCCGCACCGATTCCACAGGAACTGTTACAATTTCATTCGTAATGCCAGATGCCCTTACGAAATGGAATTTTAATGGTTTTGTACATACTAAGGAAATGGATTATGGTATTGTTAATAATTCATTCACTACGTCAAAGCCGTTTATGGTACAGCCAAATATGCCTCGTTTCGTTAGGGTTGGTGACGAGTCGTCAATATCTTCATCACTTATCAATATGTCCGATGGAGATATTAGCGGAAAAATAACTATGACTATATCTAATCCAATCAGCGGTAAAGTGCTATATTCAAAGACAGACAACTTCAATGTAACTGATGGTGAGACTGGTGTTGTTACTTTCAATTATAAGGTGGAAGAAGGTATTGATTTGTTGGTATGTACAATAATGGCCGAGGCAGGGGAGTTCAGTGATGGTGAACGTCATTATCTTCCGGTATTGACTGACAAGCAGTTGATAGTGGAGAATATTCCTGCGCAGTTACGTGGAGATGAAGCGAGAACAATAGAAACAGATAAACTGTTTAACGGTGGAAGTAAGACTGCTGCGAATAAGAAACTGACTGTGGAAATGACTGCAAATCCTCAATGGTATGTAATCCGGGCTTTACCGGTACTTGGCGTTCCTTCTTCGGATGATGCAATGTCGTGGGCAACGGCATTATATGCCAACTCACTGTCATTGCATATAGTCAAGTCTAATCCGAAAATAAGGCAGGTATTCGAAACATGGATGTTACAAGGCAAGAGTGATAAAGACTTCTGGTCGGAATTATCAAGAAACGAAGAACTCAAGAATATTATAATTGCAGAAACACCTTGGATGGCAGAAGCTGAATCCGAAGCTTCACGCAAGCAACGTATAGCATTGCTTTTTGATGTGAACGGAATGAATGACAGGCTGTCTACAGCAGTATCCAGTTTGGAACGACTTCAACTATCCGATGGATCATGGTCATGGTTTAAGGGAATGTCATCCAGTTCTTATATCACTCTGCAGATTGTGCAGTCTTTGGCAAGACTTAAGAATCTGGGAATAAAATTCGATACCAGAATGGACCAGATGTATAGTAAGGCACTTGGGTATCTTGCAACAGAAGTTGCCGAATGTTATAACCGTATACCTAAGGATAAAAAATCTTATATGCCTCAGGATATGATAATATGCTATCTGTATATATGTGCAGTAGATAAGGAGGCAGCAAGTCGGGCAGATACTAAAGTTAATTCATATTTTGTAGAATATTTTATGGGTAAATCTGCTTCACTTAATATACAGGAAAAATCGGTAATGTCTACAGTAATGGATACTTTTGGAAAGAAGAATGAGGCTAAAGTTCTTTTGCAGTCGGTTATGGAATATATGGTAAATAACCGTGAAATGGGCTCGTATTTTGATACTTATAAAGCAGATTATTCATCCTTTGATTATAGGATACCGACTCATGTATCTGCAATGGAAGCCATAATGCGATTGGGAGAAAACAAGGTTGCTTTGCTTGATGATATGCGTCTGTGGCTTTTGAAGCAGAAACAGGTACAGGTTTGGGATACTCCGATATCATCAGTAAATGCCATATATGCGTTCCTTGCCGATGAAAGTTGCCAGCTTGATTCTACATCTGTTATGAGAGCAAATATTGGTAATAAAACTATTACAACACCTGAAGATGCAATAGGAAATGTTTCTGTGTCATTACAGGGTACTGAGGTAGATAGTGTACAGAACGTTTATATATCACGTAATGGTTCTGGCACCGGATGGGCTTCTGTTTATGCACAGTATCTGGAAAATATGGATAAGGTGAAAAGTTATAACGGTGGTGGACTGAAAATTGAACGAAAGTACATGTGCAATGGAAAAGAGGTGGTTTCATCTTCTGAACTTTCTGTAGGTGACAAGATTACAGTATGTCTAACCATAAGTTCCGACCGTGATATGGATTTCGTAAGGATTAAAGATGAAAAACCTGCATGTTTTGAGGTTGCATCCCAGCTTTCTTCATATTATTGGGATGATGTACTTTCATACTATCGTGTCAATAAAGATGCTTCTGTAGAGTTCTTTATAGATTGTATGCGTAAAGGTACTTACACAATATGTTATGATGCTTATGTAACGCGTTCAGGAAATTATGTTTCAGGAGCAGCATCATTGATTTCTGTCTATGCACCACAATTCGGTTCACATACTGAAGGGTTTAGAATTAATGTAAAATAATATATAAAATAGCACTAAAGCTTTTAATGTCATGGCTTTAGTGCTATTATTATCTTGTTACGTTTCTATTTGTTTATTCTGGAATTCAGCAAATTCTTCATTTCCTGTACTTTCTCAGCGTTTTTATTAATAATGTTTGACTTTTGTCCGATGTCAGACTTTATATTGAATAATTCTTGTTCGAAATTATCTTTAGGGGTGAATCTTTTACCAGTTTGTGGAAGATATACCCATTCATTTTTCCTTATACCTATTATTTTACCATCTTTGACATACAAATATTCGTCTCTAGGTTTTACATTGTCCGGATTAATGATAAATTCTTTTAAACTTGTTCCGTCCAAATCATATTCAGATTTGTCTATACCTGCAATGTCCAGCAATGTAGGGTATATATCTATGCTTGCAATGATGTTGTCACTAACTTTTCCTTTAGGAATGTTGTTCTTCCACTTTATTATGCAAGGAGTTCTCACTCCACCTTCGTAAGCAGAGAACTTGCCGTCTCGTAGTGGAAGTGCCGAACCACCGTCTTCTTTCATTCCAAGCCAGGGACCATTGTCCGATGAGAATATGAGTATGGTATTTTCGCTTAGTCCTTCTTTATCCAAATATTCCATAAGGCGTCCCACATTCCAGTCTATTTCTTCTACTGCATCACCATACAGTCCTCTTTTGCTTTTACCTTTGAATTGTTCTGATACATAAAGCGGTACATGGGGCATGGCTGGTGTAAGGTAGACAAAGAAAGGTTTGTTCTTGTTTTCACCGATAAATTCCATTGCCTTGTTGAAGTATCTGTAAGTCGTTGTAGCCTGATTGCAAGGATATTCCACCACTTCCTTATTCTCAAAAAGAGGAGAGGCATAGTTCAAATCTTTTTTAAGTTGTGATTTGTTTTTTGTAACCTTTACTTTTTCCTGGTCTTTAATGGCCTTTTCCAAATTGTAGTTTTCTCTGAAACTGCAATTCTTGGCAAATTTATGTGTATATCCTATATACATATCGTTGCTGTATGGAATACCATAATAATAGTCGAATCCCTGGTCGGTAGGCAGATGTCCTTCCAAGTCTCCCAAATGCCATTTACCGAAACATCCTGTTGCATATCCTTTGGTTTTAAGTGCTTCGGCTATTGTAACTTTCTCTGTTGGGAGTCATTTGGAGTCAGGCCAGAGTACTCCTTTGATTCCGTTTCTCGTGTTCAACTGTCCTGTCAATAATCCGGCTCTTGACGCACTTGACACAGACGATGATACATAAAAACTGTTGAGTTTAAGTCCGTCGGATGCCATCTTGTCAAGGTTAGGGGTCTTGATAAGAGGTGAACCGTAGCAGCCTATGTCCTGATAGCCCTGATCGTCTGTAAAGATAATGATGAAATTGGTTTGTGAATACGTAACGAGTGGCATTGTCGTTAGTAAACCTGATAAAAATAATTTGTTCTTCATTTTTGTAAAAAATATTACTAAAATTTCTGATTCTCTTCTTTTCCCGGATTGGCATATTCCGGATCTAATGCTTTTACATAAACATCTCCGTCAATCATCTCTATGCTCAATGGTACTAAAGTCAATCCTTGTTTGTTCATGGAAGTGGCAATATTGGGATTTACTCCTTTATTTACTTCGTATGGAGATTTGTAATTACCGTTTAAGAAAGCTGTACACCACCATTGCCCTTTTTTGTCTTTAAAAACAGTTCCATGCCCTAAGCATCTTCCTGCAAATTTTCTGTCACTGTATGGACCTTCTATCTTGTCTGCTGTAGCATAATACAGATTGTACGTTCCTTTTCTTAGTTCATCTTTGGACCATGCAGTTCCAAACCATACATATTTGTTTCCGAATTTTATAATCTGACATTCTTCATGTCCCATTTTTCTGTTGGCAGGATTTAATTTAATAGGCTTGCCGATGAATCCTGATAAATCGTTTTTCAGTTGCTGTATTTCGGCACATTTATCTATTATCCATATTTTCCCGTCGTTGTCCTGGAATATCGAAGGGTCATGGTTCTGTCCGAATTCAGTTTTCATAGGTTCCTTGATAGTAGAAAATTCCGGAGTATCTGATGTAATGATGGTTGACTGTTTCAGATTTGAAGTATGAACAGCCACCCAGGTATTGTTGATGTAATAAATTTCCGGTGCCCATAATTTTGCTTCTTTTCTTTCTTTCAGAAGTTCTTTTTGTTGTTCCAGCAGCTGATTATAATACGAAAGATTCTTCATGGTATACTCTTCTCCAATTTTCTGCCAGTCCTTGAGGTTTGTGCTTTTCCATACAGGCATTTCCATTTTGCCATTAGTATAGGTGAGGTAATAGTTCTGGTCCGGACCTATAAAGATATATGGGTCACGCATCCAAACATCAGAAAGCAGATGATTGGCTTTGCTTCTTGACAAATCTTCCTGTTTATTGTTTTCTTGAGCAATGACACCGGTACTGGCAAATGTGAGTAATATACCGGCAATAATGGTTGTTTTTTTGATAAATGTTTTCATGATATGGCTTTTCAATAAAGTTTACAATGCAAATATTGTAGTTTCCACTGACAATATATATAAGATTTGTACCCGAATATATAGCTTTTGTACATATCAAACATAATCCCGTACATATGAATTAATGGTTGATGTAACATATAAATATTTTTGCACCTGTTAATTTGAAAACTTATAATATGAAAACTCGAATTTCTAATAGAATATTCTTTAGAATAATATTTGTTATTACTATTTTATTTATTAGTGGATTTGCGGATGCACATAATCCTATAAAGACAGGATTGCCCGAGTATGGTATAAGGGACTGTCATGTGATAATAGATGATGGAAAATACTACATGACAGGTAGAGAAATAGCTCCCCCTGGTGAAGAAAAGCGCGGTATAACATTGTATGAAAGTAGTGACATGAAGAAATGGAAGTCTGTGAGGCTTATAGTGGACCGCAATTCAATACCTGAGGACTCATGGTATAGAGATGCATTCGATTCTCCTGAAATTCATAAAATAAACGGTAAATATGTATTGTGCTTTGGAGGAAGGAATAATGATGTCAATCCTTACAGCACAACCGAAACAGTAATAGCAGTGAGCAACAGAATAGACGGTGAATATACTTTCATTACCGACAAGCCTGTGATAAAGGGCAACAGATTTACTTTATGGCAAGATGATGAGAATGGCAGTATTTATGCCTATTGGGAGAAAGATGGCAGTATTTACGGAGCGATGATGAGTGATTCGCTCACGGAAATAAAGGGTAGTCCCACAGTGATAGCCGTTCCCCGTGAGTACAGAAAAGACGACCGTTTTCTGGATTCCCCATCAGTATTGAAATATAATGGAAAGATATATCTTTTCTATACTGTTTTCAAAGGTGGCTATTATGCCACATATCTTACTTCGAACACTCCTCTGGGATCGTGGAAGGCTGCCGATGATATATTGTTCTACCGTTCGGAAGACCAGGCTCCCACACAGCTTCATGGCAAATATTCAGACAGCATCCTTTTTTGTCCTCCGTGCGAGATTATTGGTAACATACAGATTATGCAAGGACTGGATGACAAATGGTATATAGTATATCATAGCGAGGACAAATATGCAGAACCTTTTTTCTGCTTTGATGAGGCTGAAGCCGATGATAATGGCTTCCGATGTAAAATAACTTTACCTTAAAAATATGAATAACATGAAAAACAAAATAGTATTGTCATTGTTGTTTGCCTTTTTCGGTGCACTAGGCAATAACGCTATGGGAAAAGTGGAAGTCTATCCTATGGCAGAAGGAATAAGCAGGTCAGCATTGTTCGAAATAGAAGTATTCGATAGTGGAGAATATTTAGATTCACCGGTATATACCGAGATGGCTCAGTGGAAAACAAACAGATGCAAGACCTCCTCGTGGACATCGTTTGCTACTGACACTATGCCGAAACTGAGGATTAAGACACGTACATATAAAGCTGGTTCGTGTAGGGTACTGCCACGCAGACATAATATAGACTGCAAAGTGCTGAATGACTCTGTTGTGGAATTACAATTACCTGGTCCGGGACAATATTCCATAGAATTCGAAACAGGGGTTGTAATTGAACACCCTCTATTGGTATTTGTTGACAATTATCCCCTGGACAGACCATCTCCCGATACTCCTGATATGGTAGTATTCAAGACAGGAATACATGAAATTGGAGACAATTACAGACTGAAAAGCAATCAAACGGTGTATTTGGAGCCAGGAGCATACGTAAAAGGACAGTTTGTGGCCGAGAATGAAGAAAACATTACCATTATGGGGCAGGGAATACTGAGTGGAGAAGAATATCCGGCCCGTAGCCATAATCACATGATTACTCTTCATAACTGCAATAATGTGCTGGTAGAGGGAATAACGGTGATAAATGCTCCCAGATTTTGCGTGTCGCTTACGGGATATAACCATATATGCCGTAATCTGAAGATGATGGGGTGGTGGTTCAGTACTGATGGCATAGGTATAGGAAGCAATAGTCTTGTAGAAGACTGTTTTTTCAAGGTTAACGATGATGCAATAAAGCTGTACCGTAGCAATACTGTGGCACGAAGGTGTGTGATATGGCAGATGGAAAACGGTGCTCCGTTCCAGATAGGATGGAACATGCCTGGATATAACTCAAATTTTCATGTTTATGATATCGATATAATAAGAGTGGAACATCCGTGGGACAATCCTAATGAAGCTGTATTCGATGCTATTCACGGATGTAGCGGCGTAATGACGGACTATCTGTATGAAGACATAAGGATAGACAATTGTGAGCACAGGCTGTTTCATATAATGACACGCCCAAACAGGTTCGGCAGTTGGGACCCTGAAAAGGGAGAGGTGAGAAATCTTATGTTCAGGAATATAGAATGTTATACCATTCCAAAGATGAGAAACATAATAATGGGTCACGACACATTGCACAAAGTGAAGAATGTGGTGTTTGAAAATATTAAAGTTGGAGGCAAAGTGTGGAAAGATATTAAAGATGCTAATCTTATTACAAATAGAAGAACTACAGAAAAATTAGTTATAAAATAATAGCAACGAAAAAGATTATGAGAACAAGAATGTTAAAAAAAATTATGACGCTTTGTTTGCTATGTGTGCTATTCCCATCAAATGAAGTTTATGCTAGGTTTAAAAAAGTTTTCGAAGAACAAGATGGTTTTGTAATGATTGATGCCACAAAATTCTCCAAACAAACCATGACTAAAAAAAGAAAATGGAAACTGGTTGATAATAAAACAGCTATACAGATATTGCCGGATACCAGAAAAACTCACTCTGATAAACTTATAAACGGTGAAAATTTCTCCGACAAGCCTGGAGAAGCAGCTGTGGTACATTATAGAGTGAAAATCAATAATCCCGGAAAATATTATGTGTGGGTGTCTGCACTTAGCACCGGAAGCGAGGATAATGGTGTTCATGTAGGTATTGATGGAGAATGGCCCGAAACTGGTAAGCGTATGCAGTGGTGCGATGGAAAAAAACAATGGACATGGGCAAGCAAACAGCGAACAGCACAAAATCATTGCGGAATATGCGGGGGAATATATTTGAATATTAATGAAGGCGGTGAGCATGAACTGATGTTCAGTATGAGAGAAGATGGCTTCAAAATGAACAGGATAGTGCTATCGAAAGAATACGACATTATGTCTAATAAACTGGTGGAAGGAAATATTTCAATGAATCTGCAAGAATATGAATTCTTTTCCAAATGGGATATAAATGTGGAAGGAGATTATTCAGTTCCGTACTATCAGGGAAATATCAATGCTCTTGCTATAAATACAGTGAGACAGCCTACGGATAAATGGTGTGCCGCAAAACAGATTTTCAGTGGAGAGGAAGGTGTATATGATATGAGTTTTATCAGTCTGCTGGAAAATGATGGTGAATGCTACTATAAGGTCATTGTAGATGGAATAGAGGTTATAAATTTCCGTAATCCGCGAATCTTTGGTGCGGATATAAAAGAGTATACACCTTATACCATAACAGTGGAAGGCGTATCACTGAAAAACAATTCTGAAATAATGGTTCTGTTCAAGCCAGATTCGAATAAACTTGTACCGGAGAAGGATGCTTTTGCTTTTGCACGTGCAAGATGGAGAGACCTTATAATTAAGAAGAAATAATAACTGACGTGAAACTAAATCCTAAAAGAAAAGAATATGAAATTCAAGTATGTATTATTGCTATCAAGTGTATTATTTTGTGGAAGTATCCTTGCTTCGTGCAGCGAAGAGGAAACAAATCAGGGCTATGACCTGGGAATAGGTGATAATGCCGGTGGAGAAACAGATGATGAAAACATCGGTACAACGGAAACTCTGCAACTGTATGACTATCCGGATGTGATAGTGGAAGCCGGAAAACTGGGACACCTCAAAAAATCGGAGAAATTTACCGTTAGTGTAACACAAGATGAAGAAGAGCACGATGTATATGTGATGCAGGATTATAATACATTAAAAGCTGAAGGTACAAATAATCAGGCAAAGAATTTTATGACGACATATAATCATTCTGCCAACTTCTCTTTTAAGAATTCGGTTCAGATTAAGGTATCACGTAAGGATGGGGGAAGCATGAGTGAAGCTGTGGTTTATCCTAAGGAAAAAAAATATCAATATTCCGTATCAGGCAATGATTTGATAATAACATTGAACAGTTGGGCATATATTTATGTACAGGTTCCTGGTTTGGAAGATGATCCTTTGTTTATTTTTGCAGATCCTATAGAAGATAATATTCCGGCATCAGCCAATTGTGAGGTACTAGATGCCAGTATGAATATTAGTGATATAAGAACAAAAATAACTTCTACATCGAAAAAAACTATTTACTTCAAACCTGGGATTTACAGCTTTGGTACACAGACTAATAATACTTATCCGGGGTATAAGATTCCTATTGTGAGCGATAAGAACTATTACATACCTGGTGGTGCTGTTATTATAGGTTCTTTTTATGGTGAATCGGGAATTTCCAACACTAAGTTTTATGGAAGGGGTATTATAACTGCATGTGGTAAAGAAAGAATTCCTAATTCTGATGGAATACCGTTCAATCTATATTATACAGGTAGTGGAGAGAATAATGTGATAGAAGGATTGCATTTTAATAATCCTGCACATTTCTGTGTATTAAGCAGAGGACAATTTACTACACAATATACAAAGATGTTTGGTTGGTGGCATCAGACTGACGGATGGGGTGGTGGAGACAACTCAACCATAAAGGATTGCTTTATAAAGGTAAATGATGACTTCATAAAGATATATGCAGCAAATCAGACTGCTGATAATATCGTTATGTACAAACAGATAAACGGTGCAGGAATACAGTTGGGATGGAATGCTGCCGGACAGGCAAGTAATTGTAGGATTACAAATATCTATGTGGTGAATGAAGATGCCAAAAGACCTGCAAGTCTTACTAATACTGCTGTTATAGACTTGGTAAATAATGAAGGAAGTATGATTACTGATATTACATTTAGAGACTTTTATCTTGAAAATAAAGTACAGATGTTTCTTTGTCTGAATAATAATAATGGCAAACTTAACAACTTTATTTTCGAAAATATATATGAGCAACAAGGAGCAAGTAATGAAAACAACTATATAGTAACAAAGAAAGATTCACCGGGAACTTATAGTAATTTCACATTTATAAATTACTTAATAAAAGATAAACAAGTACTGTCGGAAGAAGATATGAATCTGATACAGGGGTATGACTTGAGTGACAATAAAGTTGAAAACGCAAGATTGTTTACTCCAGATTTTAGATAATAAAAATTTAGGTTGAATTAATAGCAAGGTCAAACTATAGTGTGAGATCTTGCTTTTATTATGAACAGAATATGGATAAGACGATTTTAATAGTATGTATGCTGGCTGGCATATCATTGAGTGTTTATTCTCAAAAAGAAAAAGAGTATAGCCTGGGAAAAAAGAAAGAACTGTTGGATAAGCATGAGAAAGCTTTTATTTCTATGGGAGAAAAAATAAGAGATCCTTATATTGCTATTGGGAAAGATGGTAAGTATTATCTAACGGGTACTACTGCCGGTACTTCTTGGGGAGATACGGTAGGTGTAAAGGTTTGGTACTCTGATGACTTGTGTAGTTGGAACGATATGGGATATGTATGGCAACTTATGGATGATGGAAAAAACGGATGGTTTTTCAACAGACCACCAAAAGATTCAGGAAAAGTAAAAAATCCGTATGCTGTGTGGGCTCCTGAGTTGCACTATATGAAAAATACATGGTGGATAACGATATCTCGTAATGGAGGAGGTAATGGCCTACTGAAGAGTGTGTCAGGAAAAATTCAAGGACCTTATAAAGAAAATGATGTGCATTATGACAAAGGTATAGATTCTCATCTGTTTAAAGACGGAAATAATGTATATTATGCATATGGGTTCAACAAATTGGCAAAAATGGATGATAATATGGAAAGTATACCAGACAATGCATTTATGAATCTTGAACTTCCGGGGAAACATCCTATGGGATATGAAGGTATCTTGATGATGAAGTATAAGGACAAATATCTGTGGATTGCATCAGGAAGGTATGGATATGAACCTACAAATACTTATGACCTATATTATGCCGTTTCGGATAGTTTGTACAGCGGATATTCTTCGAGGAGAATGATGATTAAGAATGCAGGACATGGAAATATAGTGCAGGATAAAAATGGAAAATGGTGGTGTACTGCATTCGACCATGAGTATTCTGGAAAATGGTGTTGCTGGTTGGTTCCTATAGATATTAGGATTGAAAATGATGATGTAATAGTGGACGTGCTTGATGAACGTTTCAAACCTACAGAGGAGGATCAGAAGATAGTAAAGGAACTTTCAAAGAATGGTGTTCCAGAGCAATGGAAAGGAAAGGTACATTGGTGGAGACCGGAATGATATTTTTATAGAAATATACTAACTTAAATATGGTCAATAAAATTACTTGAGAGTATGTATATAAAGCAAGTTTCATTTATTGTATTGGCATTGTTGATGTTAATACAAGGTTTCCCATCGAAGGCGGAAAATGTGGATTTATCTTTTAATGAATCATGTTCTGTATTCAGAACTTCAATAGAGGGCAAACCGACTGATGGCGTATTGGATAGTTACAGAATAAAACTGCCTGAATATAAAAAGGCTCTTTTCTATGCATCTAGATTTGCAGGATTTGATGGTATAAACCAGAATTTCTCATGGCCTGTAGACAGGTTGTCTTTACTTTTTGATGAATCATTCGAGCCGGTTCCGACAATCGAAAAGCCTGTAAACTGTGGTGTTTTGTTGATTCTTGAACTTGAAGATGGAGATTACTGGGTGTTGCAGCCGGTAGCTATAAATTCGGCTATGAGCTGGATAGAAGTGGTGGATGATAATCAGATTGATGTTAAATACGGTACAATGGGTACAGATGGAGTGAAATTGAATGACGCTCCTGTTTTTGCATATGGAAAAAGTGATGACATATATAAACTGATGAACAGTTTATGGGGTACTTTGGCTAAGGATAAATATATTAAAGACAATCTTAAACTTAGAAAAGACAAGGTTTATCCTGAGCAGTTCAATTACCTGGGATGGTGTTCGTGGGAACATTTCAGAAAGAATATAAACGAAAAGGTTCTTCTTGAGGCAGCCGATGAAATAGAAAAAAGTGATATTCCTATCAGATGGTTTCTTGTAGACCACGGTCATCAGACACAGATAAAAGACAGATTGATAAACTTTAAGGTTAGTCCTGAGAAGTTTCCAAACGGATGGTCAACATTACTGTCAAAGCGTTCGGACAAACTTAAATGGTTTGGTTTGTGGCATTGTATGTATGGTATTTGGGGTGGTATACATCCTGAACATGAAATGGATGACCTGAAACCATATTTGATGAAAAATGACAGGGGGCGTATAATTTTGGACGGATCTACTGAAGCTGCAGATTTGTTTTACGACAAATTGGTATCTTCTGCTTCGGACAATGGCTTTGACTTTATAAAAGTAGATGTCCAGACGCGCGACTTCAACAATTATCTGATGACATCGAATCCAGTTGAAGCTCATCATAATAATGCTGCTGCTTTGGAACGTTATTCAAAAAACAAGCTTAGCGGATTAATGAACTGTATGGCTCAGAATCTGCCTTGTGTGTTTAACACAAAGTATAGTACAACGACTAGAGTCAGTGTAGATTATAAACTGAATAATGTGAGAATGGCAAGAAATCATATTTATCAGGGCTTCCAGAATACTTTGTGGATGGGACAGACTGTTTGGCCGGATCATGATATGTTCCATTCTTCCGATGTGAAATTAGGACGTTTGATGGCTGTCAGTAAGGCTATGTCGGCAGCTCCAATATATATGTCGGACCCTCCAAAAGATTTTGTAGGCGAATATATCACTCCTTTGGCTTTCGCCGATGGCAAGATTCTGAGACCGATGGCTCCTGCTGTTTCATTACCAAAATCATTGTTCAACAATGTGCTTATGGGTGACGGTGTTTATTATGTTATTGCTCCTTTGACAAAAGAATCGGCTGCAGTCGTGGCTTATAGCTTGTCTAATAAGAATACCAAAACAGTGATCGTGGAAATAACTCCCGATGATTATACATATGCCGATGCTATGATGCAACCTTATCCTGGCAGACGCAAGATGCCTGCCGAAGGATTGGTATATTATGACTGGTACGAAAAAAAAGGTGGAGTATTGAACGGTCAGTATTCTTTCAGTCTTAATAATATGGAAGACCGTCTGGTATTGTTGTGTGAAGTAGAGAAAGGATGGTCTGTAATAGGATTGGAGAATAAATATCTCAGTTCTGTTTCAATAAATAAATACAAGGCTGAAAAGAATAAACTTACTGTTTCTTTACGAGAAAATGCTCCTTTCGTTGTATATAGCGATAAACCTGTCAGTAAATGCGATAATGCAAAGTTTGAAAAACGTGAAAACGGATTTTATGTTATAATACCTGACTCTGGAAAGGATAAATTTACTATATATAGAGAATAGACTTTATTATAGTTATCCTTTGCTGGAAAATAGATTGAAAACAGGACCGGTGATAGTGTAGAACCTATTAACCGGGTCCTGTTTTCATTATTTATAGGATATAAATTACGCGGGCTATATTTAATCTACGCTATCTTTATATTTACATCCATATCTTTCGATGTATTTTCTGTTGATTGTTTTTTGCAGTTCTGTTCGTGTCTTTTTGAAATGTTTTATTATGGTGTTTTTGTTCTTGTTTGCTTTTTGTGCCAATGCGATGTAAGATTCATTGTTGAGTCTTCCTGTTATTATTTGCTTGTCAAAATGATTTAATTCATTTATTGATTCCTCAAGTATTTCCAGCGCCCTCTTTTCTTTTATTCCGTCAGTATCATATTTATGTGATATCACAGGTTTGAATATGAGTTCTTCATAATATGACGTGTTTTTCCTTGTATGGTCTGTAACTCTGTCTTTACAGAAATTCAGGGCTACTTTTTTTATCCAGATTTCAAGTTTGCCATTTTCGTGGTAATTTGTAACAAGGCGTTTCATAACATGTAATAATGTATCGTGGAAGAGATCTTGTTTTTCTTTTTCGTTTATGATGAAATATTCGACTACGGAGCCGACGTATTTGTATATTTTTATCCATTCCTCTTCATTTAGGTTTAACAACAGGTTATCATTTTTCATAATGAGAAGTTTTTTACAATCGTAAAAATATAGTAAAAAGAGGAAAAAACGAAATATTTGTAGATAAAAAATGCTTTAATAATTGATTTTGTAGTATATACTAGGCTCTTTGGTCTCTTTTTATGCCAAAAAAAGAGACTGTATCATTTTTTTGATACAGTCTCTTTGCAATTTCTTTAAAAAAGTAGAAGAATTAAGCTTCTGCAGGAGCTTCAGTAGCTGGTTCTTCTGTAGCAGCAGCTTCAGCTTCTGCTTTTGCAGCAGCCTCAGCAGCTTTCTTTTCAGCTACTTTCTTAGCGATTTCTTCATTTACTTTCTTTTCAGCTTCAAGACGTGCTTTTGCTTCAGCTTTCTTAGCTTCTTCCTGTTTTGCTTTCAAAGCAGCAAGACCGTTCTGCTTGTTTTCTTTCCAAGCGTTGAACTTAG
>CALUPA010000030.1 GCA_944322395.1 uncultured Phocaeicola sp. | reverse complement strand
TAATCCTGATAAAGAATAATGATTATGACAAATAATAAAGATAAAAAAGTCCTTAATGTTCCAAATCTGAGATTCCCGGAGTTTAAGGGGGAATGGATGAAATGTAAATTTGGTGAAATTGCAACAGGTTTTGACTATGGTATGAATGCAGCAGCAAAACCTTATGATGGTCAAAATAAATACATTCGTATTACAGATATAGATGAAGCATCGTCAACTTATAATAATAGTTCCATTGTATCACCGGACGGAATATTATCTGAAAACTATGTAGTTAATGAAGGCGACATATTGTTAGCACGTACTGGAGCAAGCACAGGTAAATCATATCTCTATCGAAAATCTGATGGTAAACTTTACTATGCAGGTTTTTTGATTAGAGCTAATGTAGCAGAACATAATCCATATTTTGTGTTCTCTCAATTGCATACTCATAGATACTGGAGATGGGTTTCTATAATGTCTGCACGTTCAGGTCAGCCCGGTATAAATTCACTCGAATACGCTTCTTTCCCAATTTTTACAACAACACTAAAAGAAGAGAATAAAATATCATCTTTATTATCTCTCATTGATGAACGTATTGCTACCCAAACAAAATCATTGAGAAATATGAATCCTTAATTCAGGCAATTAGCCAAAAGGTACTGTGTCCAAGTGAATATTGGAATGAATATAGATTATGTGAATTAGCTGACATTAAAAGCGGGTATTCAGGCAATCAGGTTAGTCATAAAACAGCATATGCCGTATCTCGAATAGAAACAATAAGCAAGCACCGCATTGATATGTTACGTGTAGGTTATGTACAAGATATCCCCAGCGAATATAAATTGAATGTTGGTGATATTTTGTTTAGTAACATAAACAGCGTACAGTACATCGGCAATACAGCCTTTGTCGATAAAGAATATAATTTATACCATGGCATGAATCTATTGCGAATAATTCCAAATCCGTCATTGGTAATGCCTCGTTTTCTCCACTTGATACTATGTACCAGCATGGCTATTAAGCATTTTCAAAGCATATGCAATAAAGCAGTTTCACAAGCAAGCATTAACCAAACATCTTTGGGAAAGATTATGTTACATATACCTCCTTTGGCTTGGCAAGAGCAAATTTGCAATGTGTTTGAAAGTGTTGAGCAACGATTAAATTTAGAAGTATATTACCTAAAAAGGATTCAATTACAGAAGAATTATCTTTTGCAGCAAATGTTTATATAAACAACTGACGTAAAAGGTAACTTTTCTGCTCACAAAGTAAATTGGCTATATTCTTTTCGATAGAAAGCTTATACGAAAAGGCTTTGAGAACGGAGTATATTTTATTCTGTTTTTCTACTGTTGGAAAAAGAAACTTTTTTTTCATGAAATCGCTCTTTTGCAAATTGAAACGTGTACTGCCCTGTGCCAATGGGAAAACAGCCTTTCTAAATGATTTGGTTGAAATATAGTATGCTAAAAATGGAGGGAAAATCTTACTTTTGTCTATAATATGGACACCAAAGCAAAAACTATTCAGGTATAAAGGATAAGTATCACCCAAGTACACAGCACCCATTCCGACTTCATTTGGTGTTTCAGACGACAATGTGAAAAGAATGTCACCATAACGAACAACTGACTGTTGTTCTGCTTCATTGATTTTGACTAAACTAACATCGGTTATATCAATAATTTGATTCTGATATACATTCATATATGTTATGTACTGGCATCCCTCACCAAAATCTTCTGCACTTTTACCAGATAAACCGGAATATGGCTCTCCAAAATCGTTAAAAGATAATTCGACTTTATGTTGTTCTGCTTCTATTAAGGTATCGCATAATGCCTGAATTAAGGATTCATATTTCTCAATGATTTTGGTTTGGGTAGCAATACGGTCATCTAACAAATGCAATAAGTGACCGATTTTGTACTGTTCTTCTATTCTAGGGATTGAAAAAACATATTTCAGCATCTGCTCCCTATCCCCACGCGGCATTTTCACGCCCTTAGCTCCAGACATAACATAATTGATAAAAGTGTCATTTTCCATTATATAATGTAGGAATGAAGGAGAAATAGATTTAGCTCTAAAAACAAACACATCAGTACTACAACCTCCATCACTATTTGCTGCCCACACTTTACGCAAGTAAGGACGGATATTAGATAATAACACATCACCCTTCTTATAGTGTATTACGTTGGTGTTGTTGGGAATAGATATAGCCGGGTTAATGCCACCAAAATCAGACTTCATATTTTCTGTTGACACATAATTAGCCAAAGTGAGCTTGTCTGTATTAATCCGTTCTTTTACAAAATCAGTTACATGTCCTAAGGAGCATTTTTCCCATTCCCCCTTAAACTCCGGAAATCTCAGATTTGGAACATTTCTTATTATATTTCTTTAATTATGAGAATTAATTATCGGAATTTTATGAATCACAAGACAATTAGAGAAATTGCGGCTGCATGGAAAGAGTACAAGCGGCCTTATGTGAAGCAGTCCACAATGGCTGCATACGTGTTGATTATGGAGAACCACATTCTTCCGGCTTTCGGAGAGAATGATTCGCTCACGGAACAGAGTGTACAGGCTTTCGTCTTGCAAAAGATTGATAGCGGATTGAGTGTCAAATCGGTAAAGGACATTCTTATAGTCCTTAAAATGGTTATGAAGTTCGGAGTGAAGAATGAATGGATGAACTATTTCGAATGGGATATCAAATATCCCACAAGTTCGGCAAACAAGGAATTGGAAGTCCTGTCTGTCTCTAATCACAAAAAGATACTAAACCATATCCAAAGCCATTTTACATTCACAGGACTTGGCATCTATATAAGTCTTAGTACTGGTCTGCGAATCGGTGAGATATGCGCCTTAAAATGGAGTGACATTAATGTCGCCGACGGTACTATAACGGTCAGCCGCACTATCGAACGTATCTATCTCGTTGAGGGGGAGAAGAAGCACACGGAACTTGTCATCAGCACTCCCAAAACAAAAAACTCATGCAGGGAAATACCCATGAGTAAGGAATTGCTTGCCATGATTAAGCCGTTTAAAAAGGTCGTCAATGATGATTTTTATGTGCTTACCAATGATGAACATCCCACTGAACCACGTACATACCGCAATTATTATAACGGGCTGATGACAAAGCTTGACATACCCAAATTGAAATATCACGGGTTGCGTCATAGTTTTGCTACTCGATGCATAGAAGCCGGATGTGACTATAAGACAGTGAGTGTTTTGTTAGGTCATTCCAATATCTCAACCACGCTCAACCTTTATGTTCATCCCAACATGGAACAAAAGAAACGTTGCATCACAAAAATGCTCAAATCATTGGGTAAGTAAGGGTATGTCACATTTTTTGCAAAAAGCCCACGGAATTACGACAAGGTAGAAAACCGCTTGTACTACATATGAGCTAGAGTGAAGAAAGCCAGATGCCTTTGTTGCTACGGAGACATTTGGCTAACTTTTTACTGTGCCTTCCCAGAAGTTCTTCCTCGGCTTTGATATGGGCTGTTGAAACAAAACCTGAAAACCAGCCAGTTGCAATATAAAATGGCTGTAGGCAAGAATCTTCCTACTATAGCCATAGGAGGTGGATATGTTTACGACAATTTCATCATGGGGCGGGATCAGTCGTTTTGGGTAGGTTTTGCAACAGTTTCTGTACCTATTTCCGGATGGTGAGTAGGAACAAAACCTGCGTCTGAATCTGGATTATTATTCTGCAGGTACAACTACTATGAGTGAGCTGCTGGATGCGCAGACATTGTATCAGCAGAGTCGTGACAAGTATGTGGAAGCATATACTAATTATGAACTCAAAAAACGTGAATATCTACAGGCTACAGGTAGATAATTTGATGCAATTATAGAATAATTTGGGTATAGTAGTTTAAAAATCATCAAGGTTTCAAAATGTCAATTTGATATTTTGGAACCTTGAGATTTTAATGAAACGGACTGATGTAAGAGTTGTTTGGATTTTTATTATTCTTGGTGAGTACTGGTTTGTTTTATTGTTTCTGCTTTTGTGGCTAATTGTTGATTAATGTTTTTTATATACTGTTTCTCCTTTCTTTTTGTGTTGTAATAGTTGTATTATGTGTTAATCTGTTTTCTTTGTTTTGTGCCTGATTTGTGATAAAATAGAATAAAATTCAAATAAAAAACACTCATAGCAAAAATGCTTTGTCATTCGATTTGATATTTCAGGTCGTTTTAAGTCAAACATCAGCCCATTTTCTGTAGCGATTTAGGTCGTTTTCATTTATGATGGATGTTAAATTCTTGTCTGTGGTTAACATTGTTTCTTGTTTTGGTTATTAAAAAATAAGGTTAATGTCAGAGCGGTTTAATGTTTGTATTTTATTATAGCTGATATTTGATTTTATGGTGTTGTTGTAATGTTTTGTTTGGTATCTTTTTGATGTTTATTTTAGATATTTGACTTCTTTGTGATTTAACTGACTATCGAAATAAATTAAATAAGATTAGTTTGCTGCTTTGAATTATTGTATATTTATGTATTGATTTAAATTAACTAGGAATCAAAGGTAAAATTTATTCTGTGTATTATGTCCGGTTTACTGGTCAATTCGTCGGATAATATTGTCCTTTACGTCGTTAAAAGGTCATTATTTGGGGAATAATAGATGTTTTATCCTATTTTTTAGCTACCTTTGTACGCTAATTGTATATAACTGAATGATGACTGATATAAAATCACCACTTTTAGGTAAAACTTTGGATGAACTTCAATCTGTGGTTTTGGAATTGGGTATGCCGAAGTTTACTGCAAAACAGATTGCTTCATGGTTGTATGATAAGAAGGTTTTTTCTATTGATGAAATGACAAACCTGTCAGTCAAGAACCGTGAACTTCTGTCACAGAAATACGAGATAGGGGCTACACCTCCTGTGCATGAAATGCGTTCTGTGGATGGAACTGTGAAATATTTATTCCGTACTCCGGAAAATGACTATATTGAAGCTGTGTATATCCCTGATGATGATAGAGCTACATTGTGTGTGTCATCTCAGGTGGGATGTAAGATGAACTGTAAGTTCTGTATGACAGGAAAACAAGGATATGCCAATAGCCTTACTGCAGCACAAATCCTTAATCAGATTTATTCAATCCCGGAAAGAGATACATTGACGAATGTTGTTTTCATGGGTATGGGTGAACCTTTTGATAATCTTGATGAGGTGCTTCGTGCTTTGGAAATCCTTACATCTGATTATGGATATGCATGGAGTCCGAAGAGAATAACTGTATCTACAGTAGGATTGAAGAAAGGATTGGAAAGATTTCTTGAGGAGAGCGATTGTCATCTTGCTGTAAGTTTGCATTCTCCGTTCCCGGCACAACGACGTGAACTTATGCCTGCCGAAAAGGCTTTTTCTATAATGGAAATAATAGAAATACTGAAACGGTATGATTTCAGTAAGCAGCGTCGTCTTTCTTTTGAATACATTGTGTTCAAAGGCGTAAATGATAGTTTGATATATGCAAAGGAGCTTGTGAAAATTTTAAAGGGACTTGACTGCAGGATGAACCTGATTCGTTTCCATGCAATACCTAATGTAGATTTGGAAGGTACTGATATGGATTCAATGTTGGCATTCCGTGATTATTTGACACAGCACGGTGTATTTGCCACAATAAGGGCATCCAGAGGTGAGGATATATTTGCGGCTTGTGGCATGCTTTCAACAGCCAAACAGCAGGCCGATAAAGAAAAATGTGTAAACCAATAAGAAATATGAGAATATGAAACGTATTGCTTTTTATTTTAGTTTCGCTATACTTGCTGCGGTTTTGGGCTCTTGTCGTAACGGTGGCAAAAGTATTATTACTCCAGTCTCAAGTGGAAGACCTTATGAAGTTTTGGTGGTAGCAGACGATAATTGCTGGATGAGTCCGGACAGTGCTTTGTATCATGTGCTTGATACAGATGTTCCTGGATTACCACAGGCTGAACGTTCTTTCAGAATTTCACGTGTCCGTCCTGCTCATTTCGACCGTGTGATGCGTATATTCAGGAATATTATAATTGCTGATATTCAGGATATTTATACACAAACAAAATTTAAATATACACGCGATGCTTATGCATCTCCACAGATGATAATGACCATACAGTCGCCAAGTCAGGAAGACTTTGCAGAGTATGTAAGCAAGAATGGACAGGTAATAGTGGATTTCTTTACACGTGCTGAGATGAACCGTCAGATAAACCTTTTGCGTGAAAAGCATAATAGTGCTATTTCGGCAAAAGTGGGAAGCATTTTTGATTGTGATATATGGTTGCCTAATGAACTTAATTCTTTCAAAGAAGGAAAAGATTTCTTTTGGGCTTCTACGAACCTTAATGATATGAACTTCGTAATGTATTCTTATCCATTCAGAGATAATAATACTTTTACTAAAGAATTTTTCATAAATAAGCGTGATTCAGTAATGAAAATCAATATTCCTGGTTCTATGGAAGGTATGTATATGGAGACAGCAGATTCTATGTTTGTTGATGTCAAGAATATAGCAGTAAAGGGCGACTATGCTTTCGAGGCCAGAGGATTGTGGGAAATGAAAAATGATGCAATGGGAGGTCCGTTCGTGTCGCACGTCAGAGTTGACAGAGCTAATGCCAGGGTGATAGTGGTAGAGGCATTTGTCTATAATCCTGGAAAATTGAAACGTGACCTTATGCGTAAGCTTGAAGCTTCTCTTTATACACTGAAACTTCCTGCACAGAAAGAGGTGTTCGAGTTACCTATAGGTGCAGGTGTAACAGAAATTACAATTACTGGCGATTCTGTAAAATAAGTATACATACAAAATATATCTAAAGTATAGACATGGAAAGACGTAAAATAAGAGTGGGAATCACCCACGGTGACATCAATGGAGTAGGGTATGAAGTGATTTTAAAAACTTTTGCCGTACCTGAAATGATGGAATTATGTACACCTGTAGTGTATGGTTCTCCAAAGGTGGCTGCATATCATCGTAAGTCAATGGATATATCTGCCAATTTCAGTATAATAAATTCTGCAAAGGAAATTCAGGATGGAAGGCTGAATGTGTTGAACTGCACGGCGGAGGAACTGAAAGTGGAGCTGGGCAAACCTACTGCTGAGGCTGGAAAGGCTGCCCTTGATGCTTTGGAAAGAGCTTTGGAGGATTATAGAAATGGTGGAATAGATGTATTGGTAACCGCTCCTATAAACAAGCACACTATACAGTCGGACACATTCCATTTCCCTGGACATACTGAATATATTGAAGAACGTGTGGGCGACGGAAATAAGTCGCTAATGATTCTCATGAAGGATGATTTCAGAGTTGCACTAGTGACAGGTCATGTACCGATGAGGGATATCCCGTCTATCCTGACAAAGGAACTTATAGTGGAAAAAGTGGAGATTTTCAATAAATCATTAAAGCAGGATTTCGGTATAGGTTGTCCTCGTATAGCTATTTTCTCTTTAAATCCTCATGCCGGGGAGAACGGACTTCTGGGAACAGAAGAGCAGGATGTGATTATTCCTGCAATGGATGAATTGAAGGCTAAGGGTATACAGTGTTTTGGACCTTATCCTTCGGATGGATTTATGGGGTCGGGCAATTTTACGCATTTCGATGGTATTATGGCTATGTATCATGACCAGGGACTGGCCCCATTTAAAGCTCTTGCAATGGATGAAGGGGTTAATTATACAGCAGGCTTACCTATTGTAAGGACCTCTCCGGCACATGGTACAGCATATGATATTGCCGGTCAGGGTATAGCCTCGGAAGATTCGTTCCGTCAAGCCGTTTATGTGGCTATTGATGTATTCCGTAACAGATGCATGGAGAGAGAGATTAATGCGAACCCGCTTCGCAAACAGTATTACGAGAAACGTGATGATAGCGACAAACTGAAACTTGACGTGGAATATGAAGAGTAAATTCAGGAATATCTTTTTCGTAATTGGTGTAGTAGCGGTAGTGATAATGCTTTTCGGTATGGATATGACATACGAAGATGTCGTATCGTGTATCAGAAAAGCAGGTATATGGTTCCCGGTTTTACTTTTATTGTGGATGTTTATATATGGCATAAATGCAGGAGCTTGGTATGCCATAATATGTAACGGACTGAAAGGTACTAAGGTTCCATTTATGAAAGTGTTCAAATATACCATAACGGGCTTTGCGCTAAATTCGACCACGCCGGTAGGGCTTATGGGAGGCGAACCATACCGTATTATGGAGTTAAAACCGTATGTAGGTATTGAGAAAGCATCGTCAAGTGTTATATTATATGTCATGATGCATATATTCTCTCATTTTTGCTTTTGGCTGTTTTCCCTGTTGATATATATATTGTCCTATTATAACCAGATAAACAGAACTTATGTAGTGGTCATGAGTGTTTTTGTGGTAGCCTGCATGATAGGTATATATTTTTTCATTAAAGGATACCGCTCAGGTTTGGTTATGAAACTGATGCGCTTTTTGCAGCGAATGCCGTTTATCAAAAACAAAATAACATCATTGATTGAAAAGAAAGGAGATACTTTTGTACAAATAGACAATCAGATAAAGGATTTGTATAGGAACAATAAATATACTTTCTTTACTTCTTTGTCATTGGAGTTTGTGGCAAGAGTGGTATCTTGTCTTGAGGTTTATATAATTTTGCTGATATTTTCTACCGATGCAAGTTTTTTCGATAGTATTTTGATATTAGCTTTTACTTCATTGTTTGCCAATCTGATGTTCTTTTCCCCTATGCAGCTAGGTGCACGCGAAGGTGGATTTGTTATGTCAGTGGCTCTGCTTTCAATTCCGTATTCTTACGGTGTCTTTATGGCTTTGCTGATAAGAATAAGGGAGGTTGTTTGCGTTATTATAGGTATAGCGTTGATGAAAATAGGTAATAAATAGTAGATATGAGTTTGGAATCATTTAATAGAGGATTAAAGTCAACTTTAAAGTCGGAGGATACAGAAGGTTTTTTTGAAATATATGTTACTCGTCTGAGCGGGTATGTATGGGCTTTATTTTTCAAGAAGTTAGGTGTACATCCTAATGTAGTGACTATTATATCGATAGTGTTAGGAATGTTGGCCGGATATATGTTTTATTTTGATGATATAAAGCATGGTATTTTGGGTATATTCTTGCTAATATGGGCAAATTGGTATGACTGTGCTGACGGGCAGTTGGCTAGAATGACAGGAAAGAAGAGTCTTTTAGGACGTGTCCTTGATGGTTTTGCCGGAGATTTATGGTTTTTCTCCATATATTTTTTCATATGTCTAAGGTTAACGGACAGTTGGGGTATATATATATGGTTGCTGGCAGCATTTTCTGGATTTATTTGTCACAGCAAACAGTGTGCTTTGGCTGATTATTACAGAAACATACATATGTTTTTTCAAAAAGGGAATGTTAATTCTGAATTTGATAAATCTTCTAAACAGATTGAGAAAATGGAGTCCCTTTCATGGAAATCAAATTGGTTTGAAAAAATATATTTGTTTTTCTATATACGATATACTAAGAGTCAGGAAAGTATGTCGCCAGCATTGCAAAAACTTTTACGTGGAGTAGAGGCTAAATGGCTTAATAAAGGCTATGACATACCTTCAGAGTTTAGAGAAGAGTATAGAATGTATAGTAAGCCACTGATGAAATACACTAATATTCTTACATTTGATACCAGAGCTTTTGTTCTGTTTGTTTCTATACTCGTAAAAGAACCATGGATATTTTTTGTTTTCGAAGTTACTGTTCTCAATGTCTTGTTTTTCTATATGAGGTATAAGCATGAGAGTTTTTGTAAGAAAATGTACAAAAAATATTGTTTATAAAAATAAAGATATGGTTAAGAGAATAGCTTTTGTTACAGCAGGAGGGCATGGCGAAAGAATGCATGAGCAGACACCAAAACAGTTTCTTTGTCTTTATGATGTGCCAATAATTGTATATACTCTCAAAAAATTTGAACAAAGTGACTGTATAGATGTTATATTAGTAGTATGCCTTAGTGGATGGGTGGAGCAGCTGAAAAATATGGCTATCAAATATAATATAAAAAAATTGGTGGCAGTAGTTGAAGGAGGAGATAATAGCCAGGAGTCAATTTCAAATGGTATAAGATACTTGCTTGATAATGGTTATAGCAGTGATGATATAGTAATGGTACATGAGTCTGTACGACCTTTTATTACAGAGAAGATTATTTCTGACAATATTGCCACGTGTATGGAAAAGGGTAATGCTGTTACTGTTATACGAGGAAATGAATCTTATTTGTTTAGTGAGAATGGGATTTTTTCTGATAAACATTTTATGAGGGAATCAATGTATATGGTACAGACTCCGCAGACTTTTAGATTGGGAATGATTGATAAGGCTATAAAGGAAGCCAAGGAAAAGGGTATATTGTCACAGTCATTATATATATTGATGTCACAGTTGAATTATACACCGTTATATTTGGTTGATGGCAACAGATTTAACCTGAAATTAACATATCCTGAAGATTTAAGGATTTTTGAATTGATAATTTCTGAAACACAAAAATATTCTTTGTAGAGAATAACTGAATTAGAATACTAAATAAAATATGGCATGATGGCTTGATTGATTTGAATATTGATAGGTTTATATGCTGTTTATATCATCACTTAGAAAAGTATTTATATGGTAAGAAGGATTATTTTAATAATGATGTTATGTGTTTGGACGGTAATTTTGCATGCCCAGATTCATGGTGTTGTTATAGATTCGGAAAGCGGTGAACCTATCCCATATTTAAATATATATTATGATGGTAAAGGTGTTGGTACAATAACAGATATTGACGGTAAGTATTCAATTCCTTATTATGAGGGTTGGAACAAACTTACATTCTCTATGGTAGGGTATACGAAACAGGAAATAACTGTTTCGTCAAAAACTACAGAACTTAATGTAAGCATGAAATCTGACCTTGTACTTGATGAAGTTATTGTAAAACCAAAGAAAGAAAAATATTCCAGAAAGAACAATCCGGCTGTAGAACTGATAAAAAAGGTTATAGCCTCGAAACGAAGGACTAACCTGGAGAATAATGACTATTATTTCTATAATAAGTATCAGAAAATAACTCTTGCTGTAAACGACATAACCCCGGATTCGCTTCGAGAGTCGTGGCTATTCAAGAAATATCCGTTCTTGCGTGAGCAGGTTGAGCCATGTAACGTTACAGGAAAACAGATATTACCGGTCTCTGTTGATGAAACAGTGTCACAGAAGATTTATAGAAAGGAACCGCGTTCTGAGAAAACAATTATTCATGGAATAAACTCAAAAGGAATAAACGAATTGTTTAGTACAGGTGATATGCTTTCAACTGTACTGAAGGATGTTTTCCAGGATATAGATATTTATGAGGACCGTTTCAGATTCTTACAGCATTATTTTGACAGTCCTATCTCGGAGGCTGGCATAAGGTTCTATAAATTTTATATCATGGATACCATATATGTGGAAAAGGATAAGTGTTTCCACTTGACATTTGTTCCAAACAATTCGCAGGACTTTGGATTTACGGGACATTTATATGTATTGGCCGATTCAACATTCCGTGTAAGACAGTGCGAAATGAATCTTCCACAGAAAACTGACATAAACTTTGTTGATCATATGATTATCAAACAAAAGTTTGGAGAACTTCCTACTGGTGAGTGGTCGTTGATGGAAGATGATATGTTGTGCGAACTATCATATCTTAAAAAAGTATTGGGTTCGTATATGGTAAGGCGTACAACTAGAAATTTTGATTTTTCTTTCGAGCCATTACCTGATAATCTTTTCAAAAAGAAAGGTTCCGAAATAAAAGATGTAAATGCCATGATGCGTGATGAGGAATACTGGAAGAAATTCAGGCAGGAGGAACTGACAGAATCCGAAACACGAATGGGAAGTTTTCTTGATGACTTGTCAAAAATCAAGGGATTCAAATACATACTTTTCGGACTTAAAGCTTTGATAGAAAATCATGTCGAGACAGGAAAGGACAGTAAGGTGGACATTGGACCAATCAATACAATGATAACGTCCAACTATATTGACGGTTTGAGACTGCGTGCATCGGCCATGACTACTGCAAATCTGCATCCTAATATTTTCCTGAAGGGATATTATGCATACGGATTTAAAGATAAGAAGTCCAAGTATATGGGTGAGTTGGAATATTCATTCGACAAGAAAGAGTACATGCCGCGTGAGTTCCCAAAACACTCTATGACTTTTACTTATCAGTATGACAATATGCTACCTTCGGATAAATTTATTGATACTGATAAGGATAATGTATTTACTGCATTAAAAGTATGTCAGGTTGACCAGTATAATTACGAACGTAAGGCTACAATAAAGTATGAACGTGAGAGGGAGTTCGGTTTCAAGACAACTGCTACGTTAAGATATGCCAATTACGAACCATGCGGTGAATTGTTTTATCGTACAATGGCTGGCGAAAGTTCTTTGCAGACGGCATTGGCTAATGGCTCTTTGTCTGGTCAGAAATGGGTAAAGTCGCCGTTCAATACACATGATATAACTGTTACAGAGGCTTCTTTAGCCTTGCGATATGCTCCTGGAGAGACTTTCGTGAATACAAAGCAAAGACGATTGCCTGTAAACCTTGATGCACCACAGTTTACACTTCAGCACACTGTAGGATTGAAAGGTGTATTAGGCAGTGACTATACATACAATATGACAGAGGCAAGTGCATATAAACGTTTCTGGATGAGTTCATGGGGGCATGTCGATATATACCTCAAGGGAGGTATACAGTGGAATAAAGTGCCATTCCCACTATTGATAATGCCGGCTGCAAATCTGTCGTATATTATTCAGGATGAAACATTCAATCTGATTAACAATATGGAATTCCTGAACGACAGATATGCATCACTTGATTTTTCATGGAATATGCAAGGCAAGCTTTTCAACCGTATACCACTGATAAATAAACTGAAATGGCGTGAGTTTATCGGTGTTAAATGCTTGTGGGGAACACTTACCGACAAGAATAATCCGTTCCTTGAACAGAACAAGAATGATGACATGCTTATGATGTTTCCTGGTCATTACGACAGAACCGGTAAGTATAATTATTCCAGTCATGTGATGGACCCTAAGGTTCCTTACGTGGAAATAACTGCCGGAATTCATAATATCTTCAAGCTTTTGCACGTAGAGTATGTAAGACGTCTTAATTATAACCACCTCCCAACGGCAAATAAATGGGGTATCAGATTAATGATACGTACGGTGTTCTAAAGTAATTTTCTGCCATATTTACTTATTCTTCCCAAAGATTTTGTAAATTTGGCAGATAATTTTTATTATATGGTAAAGTCGGATATTCAAAATATAAAGTTACGCTTCGGTATTATAGGTAATACAGAAGGACTTAACAGAGCTATTGATATAGCAATGCAGGTGGCTCCTACGGATTTGTCTGTACTTGTAACCGGTGAGAGTGGTGTAGGTAAGGAAAGTTTTCCACAGATAATTCATCAGTTCAGCCGAAGGAAGCATGGACCTTATATTGCTGTCAATTGCGGTGCTATTCCAGAGGGAACAATCGACTCAGAACTTTTCGGTCATGAAAAGGGTGCTTTCACCGGAGCGATAAGCGACAGAAACGGTTATTTTGCAGAAGCTAACGGAGGTACAATTTTTTTGGATGAAGTAGGTGAATTGCCTCTGTCTACTCAGGCCAGGCTTTTGCGTGTGCTTGAATCCGGGGAGTACATAAAAGTAGGTTCATCTAAAGTTCAGAAAACAGATGTAAGAATTGTTGCTGCTACAAATGTAAACTTTGCAGATGCTATAGCCGAAGGGCGTTTTCGTGAGGATTTGTATTACAGGTTGAATACCGTTCCCATTAAAGTTCCACCTTTGAGGGAGAGACCAGACGATATAGCACTGTTGTTCAGAAAATTTGCGGCAGATTTTGCGGAGAAATATCGTATGCCTTCAATACAACTTAATGAGCAGGCCAGACGTATGCTTGTGGAATATCCGTGGCCTGGAAATATCCGTCAGTTGAAGAACATTACAGAACAGATTTCCATTATTGAGACCAATAGGGATATTACTCCTGAGATACTGTCAACATACTTGCCTGATATTGCAAACAGTTCAAGGTTGCCTGCTTTTATAGGTGGTAAGGGAGCTCATTCAGGCAGTAAGAGTTTTGAAAGCGAACGGGAGATTCTGTATCAGGTACTTTTTGATATGCGACGTGATGTTACAGAGTTGAAAAAACTGGTGCACGAAATAATGACAGAACGCGAGGCTGGACATCATGTGTCTCATCCTGTAGATAGCGGTTCTCACTTTCTTCAGACTCCTGCACTGGATGTTATCAGTGATGTACCTATGGTGGTACCACAGGTTCAGCAATATCCGCAGGTGAGCCAGATACAGCCTGTGAATAAAGTGTCTTCGATATCTCCAGTACCTTCTGTAACATCTAAACACTCTGATTCAGATTATCAGGATACCGAAGTTTATGTGGAAGAAAACCTTTCGCTTGACGATGTTGAGAAAGAAATGATAAAAAAAGCTTTGGAACGTCATAATGGCAAACGAAAGAATGCTGCCAGCGATTTGAAAATTTCCGAAAGAACATTATATAGAAAAATTAAAGAATATGGACTTGAATAAGATAAGCAGATTGAGAATTGTATTTTTATTAAGCATGTCGCTTTGTTTTCTTGCGGCATGTACCATTTCATACAAGTTTAACGGTTCTTCCATCAATTATGATAAGGTAAAGACTATTTCGTTTGAAAACTTTCCTAACCGTTCGGCTGCATTCGTATGGGGACCTATGGAGTCCATGTTCAATACTGAACTCCAGGATAGATATATGCAGCAGACCAGACTAAAGCAGGTGAGACAGAATGGTGATTTGCAGTTGTCAGGTGAGATAACCAACTATGATGCCTATAATAAGGGAGTAGGTTCGGATGGTTATTCTACAATGGCAGAGCTAAAGATGACTGTTAACGTGCGATTTGTAAACAATACAAACCATGCTGAGGACTTTGAACAACAGTTCTCTGCCAGTCGTGAATATAATTCAACTCAACAGTTGTCTGCTGTGCAGGAAGAACTTGTTAATCAGATGATTGATGAAATAGTAGAACAGATTTTCAATGCTACAGTTGCAAATTGGTAAGGAGAAATTAATATGTTGATGCAGCGACTGAATGATTTGATAAATAATCCGGAACTTATGGGGGATGAAACTCTTGCGGAGTTGAAGTCTCTCATATCAAGATATCCTTATTTCCAGACTGCATGGCTGTTGTATCTTAAGAATCTTTATCTCCTGAAAAGCCCATTATTCAAGGAAGAGTTAAGGCGTGGTGCTTTGTATGTAGCCGATTTGAGTGTCTTGTTCTATTTTATAGAAGGTGAAAAATACTCTATAGACTGCTTTAAAGGCAATTCATCTGATGTTGTTCAGACTAATGACAGGACTCTTGACATCATCAACCGTTTTTTGTCTGAAATCCCTAATGACAAAGGTTTCAGTTCAGACCTATCTGTTCAATTGGAAACGGTGCCCGATTACTCATCATTGTTACTATTAAATCCTTCGGAAGAGAAAAGCAATGATGATACTATAGTTTCGTCTCCTCTTCGAGGGCAAGATTTGATTGACAGTTTTATAGAAAAATCGGAATCAGGACAGTTCTTAAATGAAAAGAACAGCAAACCTGAAGAAACAGATAAGGTGGATGAGGCCGGTGATGAACCGGATTATTATGCCGGTGATACTGATGATGATGCTTCCATTCCGGCAGAGAATAAGTCTTTGGATGGTGGAGAGGATGAATATCTTACTGAAACATTGGCAAAAATATATGTTAAACAGCAAAGATATGATAAAGCATTGGAAATTATTAAAAAATTAAATTTGAAATATCCAAAAAAAAATATTTACTTTGCAGACCAAATAAGATATTTGGAAAGATTGATTATTAACGCTAAATCAAAATAAAAGAAAATGTATTTATTATTTATTGTATTGATTGTGCTTGCAGCATTGTTACTATGCTTTGTTGTAATGATTCAAAATTCTAAGGGTGGAGGCTTGGCTTCCAGTTTCGCATCTTCAAACCAGATTATGGGTGTGCGTAAAACAACAGATTTCATCGAAAAACTTACTTGGGGACTTGCTGCCTTCATGGTAGTAGTAAGTATTGCAGCTGCATACGTTATTCCTCAGTCTGCTGAAAGCTCTTCAGTAATCATGAAACAGGCTGTAGAAGAACAGAGTACTAACCCATTGAATGCACCTGCCGGTTTTGCTGCTCCTCAGACTGATGCTGCGGCTGCTGCTCCTGCAACAGGTGATTCTGCGAAATAATATCAGACTACAAGTTTTTAAATCATAATGTCATTCATAAACTTATGTGGTTTGTGGGTGACATTTTTTATTTGTCGGGTAATATAATAATATGAAAACACGTAATGAAGCTTCGCGTAATGTTGCTATAGATGCTTTGCGCGGTTTTGCAGTAATGGGGATAATGCTGCTGCATAACATTGAACATTTCAATTTTTATTCGTTTCCCGAAGCCTCGGGAGAAACAATCAAGGCACTTGATACGAGTTTGTGGGATATGATGTTTTTCGCTTTCTCAGGAAAAACATATGCAATTTTTGCTTTGTTGTTTGGATTTACATTCTATCTTCAGAGCAGAAGTACAGAAAAGAGAGGAGAAGATTTCAGAAACAGATATATGTGGCGACTTTTGCTTCTTCTCGGATTTGGATTTGTCAATGCTGCGTTCTTTCCGGGAGAGATTCTGGTACTCTATGCCATTGTAGGTTTTGTACTTGTTCCTGTAAGGCATTGGAGTAACAAGGCACTTCTAGCCATGGCGCTCTTCCTTATGCTTCAGCCGGTGGAGTGGGTTAAAGTTATATACTCTGCGTTCAATCCGATGGAGAATCCCAAACAGATGATTTTCTCGCTTGGTGATGTTTACCCCCAGCTTGGAGGAACATCGTTCTGGGAGATGGTCAAGGTTAACCTTGTTACCGGACAGTTGGCAAGCCTTAACTGGGCATGGTGCTATGGACGCGTGTTTCAGACTGCTTCATTGTTTATGATTGGACTCCTGTTGGGACGTATGGGATGCTTTGATGCTTCCTCTGAAGAGAAACTTACAAAGTCACGTAATTTTTGGATTAAAGTGTTGTGTCTGTCATTGCCGGCAACTCTGCTTATGTATTATTTGAAAGAGTTTATCTATACTCAGATAGATATTAAGTTTATGCTTTCTACACTGAAGACAATTCTCAATTCGTGGTATAATCTGTTTTTTATGTTGTGCATAGTGGCTTCGTTCCTTTTGCTATATTGGACCTGCGGTGGAAAAGTACAAAAACTTCTTGCTCCATATGGAAGAATGAGTCTTACAGATTATGTATCTCAGTCTATTGTGGGTAGTTTTCTTTATTTCGGATACGGACTTGAGTTGCATAAGGTGTGCGGAACGACATACAGTCTTCTTGTCGGTATCGTATTTTTGATTATTCAGGTTCTGTTTGCCCACTGGTGGTTCAGGCATTTCAAACGAGGACCACTGGAAACTATATGGCACAGACTTACATGGATAGGTAGGGAAAAGTAGAATAATGCAGTTTGCATAAAATAAAAAAGAGTAATATCGTTTACCGCTTGGGTTAGTGATATTACTCTTTAATTTTTTATTTCAACTGACCATTACTTGTTGATTTTGCTCCAAGTATCTTTCAGTGATACAGTTCTGTTGAATACCAAGTGTTCAGGAGTAGAATCCTTGTCTACATTGAAATAACCGATACGCTGGAACTGCAGATAATCCAATGGTTTTGCATCAGCAAGGAACTTCTCTACATAACATTCGTTCAGCACTGTCAGAGAGTTTGGATTAATCATTTCCTTCATAGCCTCAAGAGGTGAGCAGTTCTTGGCCTCACGGATGGCAGCCATTTCGTCGCGTGGATTTTCCACTTTCCACAAGCGGTCGTACAGACGTACTTCAGCTTTCAGGCAGTGGTTGCAGCTTACCCAGTGCAGTGTTCCTTTTACCTTACGGTTTGCCTCAGGCATTCCACTCTTGGTGTTAGGATCATATTCTGCATAAACCGTTGTGATGTTTCCATTTTCATCTTTATCGCATCCTGTACATTTCACGATGTAAGCATTTTTTAATCTAACTTCCTGTCCCGGAGTCATACGGAAATATTTCTTAGGAGCATCTTCCATGAAATCTTCACGTTCCATCCACAATTCGCGGCTAAACTCTATGATGTGAGTTCCCGAGTTCGGATCTTCAGGATTGTTGATGGCTTCCATTTCTTCCACCTTGCCTTCTGGATAGTTGGTGATAATCAGTTTCACAGGGTTGATAACTGCCGAAACACGTGTAGAACGTGCGTTCAGGTCTTCGCGTACGGCGCTTTCAAGCAATGCGAAATCGTTCAGTGCATCGTATGTGGTATATCCGATTTTATCAACGAAGTTTCTGATAGACTCTGGCGAGTAACCACGACGACGGAAACCACAGATAGTCGGCATACGTGGGTCATCCCATCCGTTTACTAAGCCTTCCTTAACCAAAGTCAGGAGGTTACGCTTGCTCATAAGAGTGTAGCTAAGGTTCAGCTTGTTGAACTCATACTGATGTGGACGGTGGTCTTCAAGGTCTTTGCCTTCTTTCACCCAGTCGACGAACAAGTCATATAATGGACGGTGTACAACGAATTCCAATGTGCAAAGTGAGTGAGTCACTCCTTCGAAATAGTCGCTCTGTCCGTGAGCGAAGTCATACATAGGATATGCTTTCCACTTGTCGCCTGTACGATGGTGAGGAGTTTTCACCACACGGTAGATGATAGGGTCGCGGAAGTGCATGTTAGGGTTCGCCATGTCGATTTTGGCACGCAGAACCATTTTTCCTTCCTCTATTTCGCCGCTGTTCATCTTCATGAACAGGTCAAGATTTTCTTCGATAGGACGGTCGCGGTATGGGCTGTTTGTTCCAGGCTGAGTAGGAGTACCCTTCTGTGCAGCTATTTCTTCAGATGACTGTTCGTCGATGTATGCTTTGCCTTCCTTAATGAGCTGGATTGCGAAGTCCCATAATTGCTGGAAGTAGTCCGATGCATAATATTCGTTTCCCCACTGGAATCCCAACCACTGGATGTCTTCCTTGATAGCCTCTACATATTCCACATCTTCCTTAATGGGATTTGTATCATCGAATCTAAGATTACATACGCCTCCGTATTTCTTTGCTATTCCGAAATCCATGCAGATGGCTTTGGCATGTCCAATGTGAAGATATCCGTTTGGCTCAGGTGGGAAACGTGTCTGTATCCTGCCGTCGTTCTTTCCTTCTTTTAAGTCTTTCTCTACGATTTGTTCGATGAAGTTCAGACTCTTCTTTTCTGAACTTTCAGTAGCTTTTATTTCAGTCATAGTCCTTATTTATAATAATGTGCAAAAATAATCATTTCTTTTTATATTATATGTGTAATTGATTTTTAATTCAGCAGCGGATATTATCTTTCTTGACTTGTGTGGTTTTGTTTTCTGTAAATAGTCTTTTCTGAAAGTGTATTTATAGAATATGGGCTGAAATATTATGTTTTTCGATTAGCGAGATAAAGAATTATAGCTAACGATTCTTTTATAGAATAATTATATATAAAACTTAAAATTAATATAACAATTTTTGGTACATCGATAAATAGTGCTTATCTTTGGCAATGAACAAAAATGAGGGCGGAATGCCTTGGATTTGCACTGAATATGCAGTAAAATTGCAAAATATGTTTTATGACATCTTTTTTTATTTGGTCAATCCAAAAAAACACCCCATCTTTGTGACGTTATCCTGAAAACAATCTTTTTACCTTAAGAAAAAAAAACTAATACCTATTGAAAACTTGAAAAAGGCTCTTTGTGAAAAGGGCCTTTTTTTTATGCCATTACCTATCGGAATTGCTGCAAAATGTGTACTTTTGTAGCAAATTATTAATAAAATAATAGTAATATGTCTCAACCACTAGCAGAACGTTTGCGTCCCAAGACTTTGGATGATTATATTGGTCAGAAACATTTGGTAGGGCAGGGGGCTGTCCTGCGTAAGATGATAGATTCCGGACGCATATCTTCCTTTATATTATGGGGACCTCCGGGAGTTGGTAAAACCACTTTGGCACAAATTATAGCAAACAGACTGGATGTTCCTTTTTATACTCTCAGTGCAGTGACCTCAGGTGTGAAGGATGTTCGTGATGTTATAGAAAAGGCGAGTTCGAACCGTTTTTTCTCCCGGCAGAGTCCGATACTTTTTATAGACGAAATCCATCGTTTCAGCAAGTCACAGCAGGATTCGTTGCTTGGCGCTGTAGAAAGGGGGGTAGTTACGCTGATAGGTGCTACTACTGAAAATCCGTCTTTCGAGGTTATTCGTCCGTTACTGTCGCGCTGCCAGCTATATGTTCTGAAATCGCTGGAGAAAGAAGATTTGTTGGAGCTTCTTCATAAGGCGGTGGAACGTGACACTATTCTTAAGGAAAGAAATGTGGTCTTTAAGGAAACGGATGCCATGCTTAGATATTCTGGCGGTGATGCACGAAAACTGCTTAACATTCTGGAACTTGTAGTAGAGGCAGACAGTGACACACCTGTAGAGATTACCGACGAGAAAGTGGTGGAACGCCTGCAGCAGAATCCTCTTGCTTACGACAAGGAGGGAGAGATGCATTACGACATAATATCTGCATTCATCAAGTCTATACGTGGTAGCGATCCTGACGCTGCTCTCTATTGGCTTGCACGTATGGTAGAAGGGGGCGAGGACCCGGCGTTTATAGCCAGACGACTTGTTATTTCGGCTTCTGAAGATATCGGATTGGCAAATCCCAATGCCCTTCTTCTGGCAAATGCAGCGTTCGATGCTGTGATGAAAATAGGATGGCCGGAAGGAAGAATCCCTCTTGCCGAAGCTACAGTATATCTTGCCACAAGTCCGAAGAGTAATTCAGCATACGAAGGTATTAACTCGGCTATAGAACTGGTTCGTCAGACGGGAAATCTTCCGGTGCCTTTACATCTGAGAAATGCTCCTACCAAACTTATGAAGCAGCTTGGCTATGGAAAGGATTATAAGTACGCCCATGCTTACAAAGGCAATTTCGTAGAACAGCAGTTCATGCCCGACGAACTGAAAAATACCAGAATATGGCATCCGCAGAACAATCCGTCGGAATCTAAGCTAAGCGAGAGGATGGTACAGTTATGGGGTGATAGATTTAAAGATAAAGTGTAATAATTTTTTATCGTATTATAAGTGATATGAAGATAGTAGTGTTGGATGGATTCACCATGAATCCCGGAGATTTATCATGGGGTGAACTGGATAAATTAGGAACCCTGAAAGTATACGACAGGACATCGCCTGAACAATTATTGGAACGCACAGCAGATGCCGAAGTTGTATTGACAAATAAGACAGTGATTAATGTATCAGCATTGCGCAATATGCCGAAACTAAAGTACGTTGGAGTGCTTGCCACGGGATATAATGTAGTTGACATTGCAGTGGCAAAGGAACTTGGAATAGTTGTTACTAATATACCTGCATACAGTACAGAGTCTGTTGCACAGATGGTATTTGCACACATTCTTAATATAACTCACAGTGTAGGATGCTATGCTCAGGAAGCACATGCAGGAGTGTGGAGCAGACAGGCAGATTTCTCATACACCAACAGTCCTCTTATGGAACTTTACGGCAAGAGAATTGGTATCATCGGGTTAGGAAACACAGGTTCGGCCACAGCGCGTATAGCAAAAGCTTTCGGAATGGAAGTTCTGGCATATACCAGCAAACCTCAGTCGGCCTTGCCCGAAGGTGTGAATAAGGCTACTTCAGTAGAAGAAATATTCAGTAATTCTGATATCGTGAGTCTTCATTGTCCTCTAAATTACAAGACTGCGGAGATAGTTAATGCCCGCCATCTTTCATTGATGAAGGAATCGGCCATACTTATAAATACCGGACGTGGCGGATTGGTAAACGAGAATGATCTGGCTGAGGCACTGAAGGCACATCGTATCAAGGCGGCAGGACTTGATGTTATGGTGAACGAACCGCCTATGGAGAACAATCCGCTCTTGGGTTTGGACAATTGTTTCATTACGCCACACATCGCATGGGCAACATACGAGGCACGCACCAGACTGATGAATCAGACTGTAATGAATCTGAAAAGCTTTATTGAAGGAAAAACGATTAACAATGTAGCAGTGTGATAGTATGACAAAAGAGGAAAGAATAGAGAAGGCAGTTGCGCTTTTCAAGGAAGGATATAACTGTTCGCAGTCGGTAGTGGCTGCTTTTGCCGATATGTACGGATTTACTACAGAGCAGGCACTGAAGATGTCATCAGCTTTCGGCGGAGGTATAGGTCGCATGCGTGAAACTTGTGGAGCAGCCTGTGGGATGTTTATGCTTGCCGGTCTGGAAAAGGGTGCCACAGTAGGTTCCGACCGTGAAAGTAAGGGTGCCACATACGCACTGGTTCAGGAACTGGCAGAAAAATTCAAGTTAGAGAACGGAGCATTGCGTTGCTCTGATTTATTGGGATTATCTAAGAAAGAACCAATAGTCTCTACCCCCGAAGCCCGTACAAGTGCGTATTATGCAAAACGTCCATGTGTAAAGATGGTTGAAACTGCGGCTCGAATATGGGCTGATTATATTTATGGTGTGAAAGGATAGTGCCTTGCATATTTGTAGGCTCAATTTTCTGATTTATATTTTCCGTTGTATCTTTTATCAGTGAAGATCCAACGGAAATGTTTTTTATATAAGGTATTCCTGGTCTATAGGCAGATGTATGAATTGATAACTGTTTTCCTCTTTGTTCTATTTTATTTTCGTATAGAATAGTTTTTTAAAACAATAATTAATTACATTTGCAATAATATGAATTAAACATAAGATAATATAATGGAAAACAACGAATCTGGATACGTATATATATTGACCAATCCGAGTTTTAGGGAAGATTTGGTAAAGATTGGTGAGAGCTCACGTCCTGTAGATGTACGTAGTAAAGAACTTGATAATACAGCAAATTTCCTGCCTGAAGATAAACAAAATAGTTCAGGAGCCTATTAGGGACCTAAATATCTCAGTTTTGGAGGGAAAACATTGTTTGAGTTGAGAAATGAACAAGGTGTATAGTGTGTTGAGTCTGAAGTTATAGCACTTGTACCGATAATAATAACGAAGAAAAATCTGGTATATGTCAATCTGGAGCAGATTAATGGGGATTAAAAATACTGATGAGAAAAAGAATCTTGAGAGCCATAAGTCATTGTCGTATGACTCATCCCGTTATGTTTTTGTCGATGTGGAAGTAGGAATGAAGGATCGCGCTATACATGATATAGGTGCAATTCGATACAACGGACAAACGTTTCATAGGGCCTCAAGAGATGAGTTGTTGGGATTTATTACCGATATAGATTATATCTGCGGACATAATATAATTCATCACGATGCCAAATATCTGTTCAAAGATAGACCGATACGTCAGTTGTTGGTCGATACACTTTACATCTCTCCATTAATGTTTCCTGAACGTCCTTACCACAGGCTGGTGAAAGACGATAAATTGCAAGTTGAACAGTTGAATAATCCGGTGAACGATTGTGAAAAGGCTAGGGATTTGCTTTTCGATGAAATTTCACACTGGAAGTCATTGCCGGATGAAAAGCAAAAAATATTTGCATCCTTGTTGAAAGGTAAGGAAGAGTTTGATGGATTTTTGAGTATGGTCGGTGCTCGGTGTGTGGAATACAGTGAATTGCCTGATTTAATAAATAGATTCTATGAGGATAAAATCTGTAGTAATGTTGACATTACAACGTTGATAAGATCCCATTCCTGTGAACTTGCATATGCATTGGCACTGATAGATACTACTGACTATCGTTCAATCACCCCAGGATGGGTGTTGAAAAATTTTCCAGATGTGGAATATGTAGTTAAGCTACTTCGTAATACCAGATGCAGAAATGGCTGTACGTATTGTAATTCTCAATTGGATGTTATCCAAAATCTTAAAACGTTTTTTGGGTATGACAGTTTTCGAACTTACGAAGGTGAGCCTCTTCAGGAAAATGCAGCTCGAGCAGCTGTGGATGGCAAATCGTTGTTGGCAATATTTCCTACAGGCGGTGGTAAATCGCTTACATTTCAGTTGCCGGCATTGATGGAAGGGCGTACTGTTCATGGATTGACGGTTGTGATATCTCCTTTACAGTCGCTTATGAAGGATCAGGTGGATAATCTGGCAGACAGAGGAATAACAGATGCTGTAACTATCAACGGACTGCTTGACCCTATCACGCGCTCATTGTCAATTCAGAGGGTGCAGGATGGTGAGGCTTCTCTGTTGTATATTTCTCCTGAGATGTTACGTTCAAAGACAATAGAGAAGATACTTATGGCTCGTCATGTGGTAAGGTTTGTTATAGACGAGGCTCATTGTTTTTCTTCCTGGGGACAGGATTTCAGAGTGGACTACCTGTACATAGGAAAATTCATAAGCGAATACCAGAAAAAGAAAGGATTAAAGACGCATATACCGGTTTCTTGTTTCACTGCCACAGCCAAACAGAAAGTTGTGCAGGATATATGTGATTATTTCAAGCAAACTTTAAATCTTGACCTGGAACTGTTCGCATCATCAGCCTCCAGAACAAATCTTAGATATTCTGTCATATATACCGAAACTGATGATGAGAAATATTTGAAACTGAGAAGCCTTGTAGCAGAAACAGACTGTCCTACAATTATCTATGTTTCGCGTACCAAACGTACGAAAGATATTGCAGCCAGGTTGACGAGGGATGGCTATAAGGCTCTGCCTTTCAATGGCAAGATGGAGTCGGACGAAAAGATTGCCAATCAGGATGCATTTATGAGCGATCAGGTACGTATAATCGTTGCTACATCAGCTTTCGGAATGGGTGTGGATAAAAAAGATGTAGGTTTGGTTATTCATTATGATATATCAGATTCGCTTGAGAATTATGTACAAGAAGCAGGCAGAGCAGGTCGCGACCCACAGCTTAATGCCCGTTGTTATGTGCTTTATAATGATAATGACCTTGACAAGCATTTCATGCTTCTTAATCAGACTAAATTAAGTATTAGTGAAATACAGCAGGTATGGAAGGCTGTGAAAGATCTTACCAGGCAACGTATGAGGGTGAGCTGTTCAGCTCTGGAGATAGCACGTAGTGCCGGATGGGATGATTCTGTATCTGATATTGAGACACGTGTCAGGACTGCCTTGGCAGCTCTAGAACAGAGTGGCTACATTGAACGTGGAAACAATATTCCTCATGTCTATGCCACAGGTATCACTGTAAAAAACATGGATGAGGCAAGAGTGCGTCTATCTTCATCTTTTCTTTTCGCTAGTGATGAAATAGAGAATGCTGTGAGGATTATAAAATCTCTAATCTCGCAGAAACACATATCAAAAGCTCAGGATTCGGAAGCAGAATCAAGGGTGGATTATCTTGCTGATATACTTGGAATGAGCAAGAGTGAAGTAGTGTCAGTGGTAGAGAGAATGCGGCAGGAAGGTATTTTGGCAGACAGTAAGGATATATCTGCCTATCTTCTTGATGCCGGTGACTCAGAACGTAAGTCGCGTATTCTGTTGGAACGGTTTGCAAAACTCGAACAGTACATTCTGACTCATATTCCTGATGATGCTTTGCGAATATCATGCAAACAGCTGAATGACGATGCTGTGAATGATGGTATCTCAACTTCTAAAGAGAAAGATATACGCACTCTACTTTATTTTTTAAGTGTAAAGGGATATACACGGAAGAAAGAGGATGTGGCTCATAACATAGAGATACATCGTCTGGCTGACATGGAGACTACCATACGCCGTTTTGAGAAACGTATTGTAATCGGACGTTTTGCTATAGAATGGTTGTACAAACTGGCAGCCGAGGCGGAAAAAGATAAAAAGTCTGATAAGGCCGTTCAGTTTTCCGTAGTAGAGCTTCTTAACCAAATAAAATCAACTACCGGATTATTATTTGGAGGATTGGGAGATTTGCAGCTGGAAGATGTTGAGGAAACTCTTTTATACCTATCTAAAATTGGTGCTTTAAAGTTGGAAGGTGGATTCCTTGTCCTTTATAATGCTATGGATATAAAGCGTCTTAGGGACAATAAATCACGCTATAAGGTAGATGACTATCGTGTGTTGAATGAGTTCTATAAACAGAAAATACAGCAAGTGCATATAGTAGGGGAGTATGCCAATCTGATGGTGAAAGATTATAATGCTGCTTTACAGTATGTACAGGATTATTTTCAGATGGACTATAAGAAATTTGTTTATAAATATTTCAAGGGTGAAAGGTTTGGCGAGATACAGCGTAATGTAACTCCGGAAAAATATAAACAACTATTCGGCTGTTTATCTGCAAAACAGATGGAAATCATTTCAAACAAAGAATCGCGCTACATAGTGGTTGCAGCCGGTCCGGGCAGCGGAAAAACGCGTGTATTGGTACATAAACTGGCATCACTTCTTTTGATGGAAGATGTTAAGCATGAACAGCTCCTTATGCTGACTTTTTCAAGGGCAGCAGCTACTGAGTTCAAACAACGATTGATGGAATTGATAGGTAATGCAGCACATTTTGTCGAAATAAAGACATTCCATTCTTATTGTTTCGATTTATTGGGTAGAATAGGGAATCTGGATGATGCTAAAGATGTAGTGGCTAGAGCTGCCGATATGATAAACAATGGAGAGGTGGAACCAAACAGAATTAGCAAGACTGTATTGGTGATAGATGAGGCCCAGGATATGAGTTCGGAAGAATATTCTCTGGTCAAAGCCCTTATGTCGCATAATGAAGATATGCGTGTGATAGCAGTTGGAGACGATGACCAGAATATATATGAGTTCCGTGGTTCAGACTCAGGATATATGTATCGACTTAAAGATGAACCAGGAGGTGTTTTTGTTGAAATGACAGAAAACTACCGTAGTGCGAAACGTTTAGTGACATTTGCTAATGGTTTTGTAAGAAAAATCGGCAGAAGGATGAAGACAATGCCGATTATCTCAAGGAGAGAAGAAGAAGGTAAAGTTTATGTGACACTACATAAATCTGTGTTTATGTATCAGCCACTTGTGGATGAATTGCTTAGAACACATTCTGTTGGTACGGCCTGTGTGCTTACTCAGACTAATGAGGAAGCTCTTATCATAACAGCTCTTTTAAGAAGGAATGGTATACATGGAAAACTGATACAGTCTATGGATGGCTTCTCCTTTTGGAATATGGCCGAAGTGAGATATTTTCTTAAATATATAAGTAAATGTTTAAAAACTCCTCTCATTACTGATGAATTATGGCAGAATGCAAAGCAAGCTACTTTTTCTCTATACGAGAATAGTAAAAGTTTAGTTTATCTCAGACGGTGTCTGGATGTTTTTGAAGAAACTAATAAAGTAAAGTATTACAATGATTTTAAAGAGTTTGTATTCGAATCATCAGTAGAAGATTTTTGTGATATTACAGGTGTTGACGTTGTGGTATCTACAATTCATAAAGCAAAGGGTAGAGAGTTTGATGATGTTTACATGCTTGTGACTGACGGATTGTGCAAAGATAATCATCTGATGCGTAAGTATTATGTAGGCATAACACGTGCAAAGAATCGTTTGTTTATTCACACTAACAGCGGATGCTTCAACAGCCTTGATGGTGTAGAATATTGTAGTGATAATAATCAATATCCGATGCCTCAGGAGATAGTATTGCAACTATCGCATAAAGATGTATTTCTTGATTATTTTAAAGAGCTTAAACAAGATATTTTGAAGTTAAGAGCTGGCGAACAACTTCTGTTTAAGGATAATTTTTTATATGAAACAAAAAGTAATAAAGCTGTAGCAAGGTTATCTCAGAGGATGCAGGCCAAGCTTATGGAAATTAGTGAAAAAGGATACAATGTCAGATATGCTTCTGTACGTTTTATAGTTGCTTGGAAACCCAAAGATGCTCCAAAAGATACAACCGAAACAGCAGTTCTTTTGGCTGATTTGTTCTTGTCGTTATAAGTACTTATAAGTCCTGTTGAAACTGTATCCATTTTTTTAATATATTCTTTTGAATTTATTGGTTTTCGTATTTATGGTATGTTTTTAGAGCAGATTGTAATCTGCATTAATAAAAAATATCAATAAAAAAGATACTCCTGTCAATCGCTATTGTCAGGAGTATCACAACACAAAAACTAAACTAGACTTAACTAAACTATTTAAATGAGAAGTTTCA
>CALUPA010000029.1 GCA_944322395.1 uncultured Phocaeicola sp. | reverse complement strand
TGATAATCAATGGATTAGTGAAATTATACAGCTAAAAAATAACTAAAAATTTTTTTTGGCTATCAAACTTGGGTTAAGTAATTTGCGGATATTTGAAACTATTGCGCATACTTGGTCAGGGATAGTAATATGTGTGATGGCTGATTCCCATAATTTTAAGGTATCGTCAGTGATGAGTAACTCTTCGGGAATAACAACTTCTGGCAGTCTGTCTTGCCGTATCATCTTGAAAAATGTCCTTTCATCAGATATACAGTTTGATACCATACGTACTAGAAATCTGTCCCATAGTGCTTCCAACCCTTGATTTTCAGCAGGTAATTCATTACTGGCTGCAATGAATGCTTTTATCGGCAAGAATAGTGTTTGAGATCCGTTTTTGTAGATGCGTTCGTTTATGACTGTTAGTAAAGCATTTTGTATTGCTGGCCCAGCTTTCCATATTTCATCTAAAAATACTATCTTGCAGTCTGGTAAATAACCATCGGTGATACGTTCGTACTTATCTTCGTTTTTTAGTTTTGAAATGGAAACAGGACCGAAAATTTCGTCAGGTGTACTGAAACGTGACATCAAGTATTCGAACGACTTTGCTTCCTTAAAGATTAGTTTCAGTCTTTGCGCCACCAAACTTTTCGCTGTTCCAGGAGGACCAAGTAGGAAAATGCTTTCTCCTGCTACTGCACATAATAACGACATTGCCAGAATGTTTTCTTTCTCAAAGATTCCTTCCGACATGTATTTCAGTAATAAAGTAATGTGCTGCCGGATATCTTTTTCGTTGAAAATAACTTTTCTTGCCATAAGTTAGAGTGTTTTGTTTTTATGGCTGCAAAGGAAACACCGTTCTATGCCAAATAGTGGCAGAGAACGGTGAAATATTTATACATTTGTTTTTTAGAGCATTATTCTTTAAATGAATTAACTAGTATATCATACATATATTTACCATGCTTTTCCATTTCATCAACACTCCATCCTTCAGGGGAACCTTTTGCTGATATATACATACAATATAATTTGAGACTTTGCAAAGCGTGGTTTTTTGCTTGGTCTAATATTCTGGCAAACTTAACAGTGACAGGATCATTGTTTTGCTGTGAGTTAAAACTGGAGGAAATCATTGCTAAATTTCCAAAGGAATGAATTCTATTTCTGGGCCATATTGTATTTTGTTTTTGATCCTGCGGATGAAGGTGCTCAAGGGAACGGTTTGAACGGAAAATATAGTCATTAACAATATCTTGTTGTTCCTTTTCTGTAAAATATTTTTCTTTGTTCTCCCAAAGAAAATAATCAAGTCTCCAGAACCAGTATCGGTCTGGATTGCTATCGTATGACAATGCTTCAAAAGTAGGTACTTCTTTCCTCAGTTTATTGTCGGTTGCTTTAAGCATCTTTAAAAGTTTACCACAACCAACATCATGAAGAGAGGATAGTTCTATTAGTAATGGTTTTATCCAATTATAGAATGGAGTTTGAGAAACATATAACATTGATTCATACTGGCGAACACGTTCTATTTCTGACAAACTTCCTTTATTATTGATTATTTTATATCTGTTACCGTTTACATTATTTTCCCAAGTGATTATATAATAGTCAAATAATAAACGGAAGAACAACAGTTTGTTATAGAAATTCGGGATATCCTTTATTAAGTTATCCTTGAATACACGTATCAGTTCCATACGATAGAAAGAATAGGAACCGTTTATTGACAAATGGATGTCAAGTATCATCATTAGAAACTCTGGGAAGGATAATATTGCTCGATTTGAATTATCTATATTATATATCTCTTCTTTTACTCGCATTTTTGCTTTAATATTTCCAATCTCTATGTAATCTTCTTGCTCTAGAGATGATTCACATAGCTTAAATGCTTCGTCAAATAATCCATTTTGGCATTTGGATATAGCATTAACGTATAACTTATTAAATTCCTCATCAGTCATATTCTCGCTTTTCTTTATTATTGGACGTGACATATCGCTTACACTATTCCAAATGCGAGTAAGCCATTCTTGATTGGATTGTCCTTTCAGAAGTTGAACCTTTATGATTTCATGCTGTTCCAATCCTTTTCCGGTGGAATTCATTGACTCGAAATATTTGTTCAGCGACAATGGATCATTCATGTATTCATTGGGCAATACTGAAAAGAAGAAAGATAATCTTTCATAAACCTGCATAGCAAAATTTATTTTTTCATCTTCATACTCAAAGTTCTGCTTCATGAATAATTTAATTTCCTCTATCGCATTATCCATTTTCTCGTTGCGATTATCTGATCTTTTATTGTTTATTCTTGAAAGAAGGTAATCGCGATCTTTGGAACGTGCTGTAAAATCCAAACGCTTACAGTCTTTACTGTCTTCTTCTATAAACTCTTTCCAACGGGAATCGTATTCCCTTAAAACAATTCCTAAAAGCATAATGACAGTAAAACGTTGTTGACCGTCAATTAAGTCGAAGGAGTCATTCTTTCTTATACACGATAAGATGCCCAAATAATATGGTGATTTTTGAGGCATTTCTTTAAAGTGTTCCTTTAGATCGTTTAATAGTCCTTTGACGTCTTCTTTCTCCCATGCAAATAATCTTTGATATAGAGGTATATTGAAATGTAGTTTTTCCTTTACGATTAATGCTGGTGTATATCTATTCGTATTCATTGTAGTATTTTTCTATTATAAAACTATCGGTAAAACTATCAGAAAGCTCAGTGAATAAATCTTGTAATCTTTGGAAGAAACGCAGTTGTATACCTTGTTCTTCTATATCTTTCCCCCAATTCCTTATTTGAGATAAACATTCTGCAAAAAAGAATGTAGGCGATGATGCCTGATCAATCATCATTATGATTTCAGAATCTTTTGCAAAATCTCTTATTTTATATGGTAATGCTTTATCAGATGTGAATCTGTGTTGTGCAATACTGCTGGCAATGCAAAATAATGCTTCAGTCAGATATTGAGAACCGAATTTAAGATAATATCCAAACAATAGGGTTTCTATAACTTCCTCATAGCGCCAATGGCTTTCCCACCATATATGTTTTCTTAGTGCGCGTAATTGTTCTGTTTGTTGAAAATTTTCGAATTTCTCAACAAAGTTTTCTGCGAAGGCAAAAAAGTGTGGACCACCTTGAATCTTTTCGTAAAAAACGAATTGTTCGCCAAAGGCTGGAATGTCTGGAATTGTCAATGCAGCTGAAAACTCCTCTTTTGTACGATACTTTTTATTTATGTCAAAACTTCTTTTTCTCATCCATTTACGTAATCGGAATAAATGTATTGATAAAGTAGTATCCATAAGATTGTATTTTTGACTTATTAGAAGATTCCACTTGTTGGCTAGATGTTCAGCTTGCCCTTCATTGTGAACAAATCGAAGATGGTGAGCTTTTAACAAATCATAATCAGTTAAAGGAACACCTTTGGAGTTTTCATTTGAGAAAAATGTATATGCCAAATCCAGTCTGCTGTCGGTTAGTATTAACGTTGAGAAAATAAGGTTATTTATTATTTTACCGCATAGCTTCTCGTCATGAAGTCTGCTACAATATTGTTTAATCAAGTATAAGTTGTTTGCTACATTTTCTCTAGACGTCTTAGAACGGAAAGTTTGCTTTAGAAGAGGTAGTTTACCCTTATATCCTAGCTCACGGCATATTAATGTGAGTGTAACCAAACGTTGCTGTCCGTCAATCACTGCATAATTCCCTTTAATATCTTTCTGAAGAATGATGGTTCCCAAATGATATTTCCCTGTGGGTGAGATTTCTTCTAAACTTTTCCATAAATTAGATACTTGTTTTTCTTCCCAGCAGTAATTTCTTTGGTATTCTGGTATTATGAGTAGATTACTGAATAATTGTCCTAACGTACATGTTTCAAGGCATACGTTATCACCATTTAGTTCTTTTTCTTCAAATGACACTTTACCAGAGTAGGCATCCGTAGACGAATTGATTATCTTCCGATCAGACAGTGATTCTATAATAGGATCTATTATACTCATCATATACAGAAGAGCATCTCTCAATTCTTCCCGATTATTTACTTTACGGTTTAATGTACAACGCCCTTGGCTAAGGTTTTTCCATCTTCCCCATGCTAATTCATCATTCTTGGATGTTTTTACTCTGAGTTGCTTTGCGAACTCACGATAGTCTTGACTCTGATATTTCCCTTCTAAATGTAGCTCTACACGTTCATTAGTATATTCATAGTGCAATGCTTTGTCATCAGTCAAAGAGGTTGTAACATATAAATATCTGCTTGACTGCCATGTTCGATATTCATATTTAGCATATACAATACGTTTAGGGAAACATTTTTTTATGTATTCTTCTAAATTTTTATCTATCCATACCATAACTTTTAATTATAAAATTAAATTCTAATCATTATATATTAGGTTTCAATCATGCTCGAAGTTTTTATAACATATCTTTATTTTTTCTTTATGAATCAGAAAGTATTTGGAATCAATTCCTTTTTTAAAAATGATTTGTGGATAAGATTTTCTGTAAATATAATCATATTTTCATCGTTTTTTATTATTTGCAAAATTTTTCTAGCAATCTAAGCACAGGCCTCAGCATCGGCAAGGACATTATGGTTGTTCTTCTGCAAATATCCGCATGCTGCAGCTACTGTGACTGGTAGTTGGGCTATTTTGATAAAACCTTGCGTGATGCACTGAGTGTATCATAGAACTAATGGACGGGATAATCATTTAATATACCCGAAACACGGTTTTAAGAGAACTATCATCAAAAGGATGGTTATGGGCGAAGTATAGTTTATGATGGCCAGCTCTTCAGGAGGTTTTAAGAGAACTATCATCAAAAGGATGGTTATGGGCAGCTAAAGGTAGACCTTCAATTAGAGGCTCTATCTGACACCACACTTTTGGGGAAAATTGCTGCATCCTTTGTATCTTTAAATCGGCGAGCAACAATAGTTATAATAGTTCGGCTTTGGATTTATATGAGTAGAAGGTATTTGTTATTTTACTGTTTCGTACAATCAATATGCTAACGGAACAAACCGATGATTGTTCATTGTTGGCTGTTTCAAAATATATTGCTGCAAAATCTTTCATTTGCTGATATTATATTTGTTCATCATTCGTTTAATTTTTCCTGCCACTTCTTTACGTAACCATGCCGGCTCAAGAACTTCCAAGTCTTCGCCGTTCTTAAGCAACTCTTGCTGAAAATCATAAGTCGGGCGGAGGAAATAAGTAAAAATACTGTATTCTTCATTGCATTCCGTTTCCTCCTGTGATTCGTGAAGTCTCAAATCACGCAAATAATTTGCTTGTCCGGCACTCACTTTTAACTTTACGTGTTCCTTTGGAATGTTATTGTCTGCTATAATTCCAAAGCAACTCTCAAAGAACTTTTTAGCTGACCAATCTTTAGGCATTTCAAATGTCTCTTCTTTCTTTTTAAGGAAAATAATACGATCAAGGCAATATATCCTTGGTTCCTGTCTGTGATAATGGATATATGTACTGCGTGCAACCAAATACCAACGCTGACGAAACAGTTTAAGGCATAAAGGTTCTACATCAAAATTATGTTCTTCATCTTTCCAATAACTATGGTAGGTTATATTTAGAATCTTATTGCGTTTCATCGCCTCAATAATCTCCAGAAGATATTCTTGACTTGAGGGAACATTTTCCAGTAAAATACGGTCTTTTATACTTTGGCTTTCAGCCAATACATTACTCACACAAAAGGTGTTATAAAGCCATGAACGGAGACCATTATTGCTTATGTCCTCTTTGTTCATTATATAATAGCGATATTTGCCTTTACCTTCATTTTCAATAAATAGTCCGAACATGTCCTGAATAGCATATCTCCAGTTGTTGAATGTACGTTTGGGTATTTCTACTCCTTCACTAATCTCACTATCAAGCCAACGGCGGTTAAGTTCTTTAAAAGAAATTTTGTCTTCTCTATAAATAGTGTCTATAATCCAAACGTATTTGCTTATTAAACTCTGTGCCATATAATTTTTAATTTAATTACGACAAAGTTACTTTAAACATATGCCAAATTATAGCGTAGGATTGTTTTTTTAAAGGTAAAACAATGATTTTATGGAGTTATTCCCTCATTGTTTGATGGTTAGTTAGAATAAAACAAATCTAAGCTTGATTGGCAAAGTAATTTCATTATTAAACTTAAAAAAATGAGGGCGCGTTAAAAAAAATGACACATCCTCATTTCATTTAAAATGAGCTGTCGTTTTGTTTTACTTTTTATCACAGCGTGAAGTGTATAGGATTTTACTTAAGTAATGTGTTGATTGATTGCTCTGAGAGTGTTGGTAAGATTCTTTTGAAATGTTGCAGGATTCTTTCGTATGATTCATGTGGGGTACGTTCCGGATGGCAAGTATCTTTACCAAACAGTGCTTCGGGAGTTGTGAGCAGAGACCATCCCCAACCATAGTCTTTGCCATGTTTGTCCTGAGGATAAACAAAGTCTTCTGTCACTATATATCCACCCATCTCAAGTCGTGTGACGTATGAGTCGAAACGGCTACGCATCTTGGGACCGGTAAATCCGCATGCATGGCGCAGTTCGCGTGTGATGAGGCTACCTTCTGTTCTCAGGATATCCAGAATAGTGTCTTCTATGCTTCCTTCTTCAGGGCGTGGATAGGTACTTCTTCTATAATTGCAGAAATCGGGCCACCATTCACGGCTTATGAATGTAGCCTTGCGTTTGAAGAATTTGCCGTATGCACATCCGCTTTCCTGCAATATCGAACTTTTCCATTCCCATAAAGGCCATTCCCATCCGCCGTCAGGCAAACGGTTGTATTGACAATCTTCGTCTACTGAATCTTCGGCTGACCACATTGGTATACCCATACTTAGAAGTGGCAGAAATCCTATCTCATTGATATAGTCAATCAGTTCAGGGCAGGAATGGAAGAGTTCTTTTCCCATATGATAAAAATTTTCGTAATGTAATATTAATAGTTTTAGCAAAGATATGAAAAACAGTTTCTTTACTACCGGTTATTGGTATTTTTTTAGTTTAAAGAATTATCTTTTATGAATATATCGAATGGAGGCTATTCTTTATTTTTTTCTATTATGAGTAAATAATAGCTAAAAGTGTTAAAAAACACCAAGGCCTTGTGTTTTTATCAATATTAATGTATATTAACTATGAAATGAAACGATATTTCAAATATGAAAAATACAAGTTCAAATATGAAAAATGCGATAGTAAATTATACAGTTCCAAATCTTGAAAAAGGTCTTGCTGTATTGGAATATCTTTCCCAATCAGTAAAAGGTAAAACCCTTCAGGAAATTAAGGATGATCTGGAAATCTCTCAAACAACGGCTTACCGTATACTTAATGCTATGACAAGATTGGATTACTTAATATACAATGAAGATACAAAACATTATAAACTATCACGAAAGCTGTTGACATTGGGCTTTAGGTCGTTAAATGAACATCAATTATTGGAAACTGTATTACCTCATTTAAGAGAATTGCGTGACAGGGTAAAGGAAACTGCATGTTTTGGTGTCCTTGGTGAGGAAAAAGGAATATTTATAGAACAGGCTCAAGGTAGTTATGCGTTCAGCTTTAAACTGTCACCTGGTAAATCGTTTGAACTTCACTGCTCGGCCCCTGGAAAAGCAATTATGGCTTTTTTGCCTGTAACGGTCCGTGACAGATATTTATCATATATGGATTTTAGAAGATTCAATGAAAATACAATAATATCTAAAGAAGATTATCTTAAAGAACTTGATGAAGTTTTTAGAAAAGGATATTCTATGGATAATGAAGAAGAATTGTCGGGTGTTATATGTATTGGTGCCCCTATCTTTAATTATAATGGTTATCCATGTGGAGCTATATGGATTTCTGGACCAAAAGGTAGGCTTTCTGAGTCAATCATTGAATTTGCAGCATTAACAATAAAAGAAACGGCAGAAAAGATATCTGCTGAGCTTGGTTATATTAGAACTAAACATTAATAATATATTGATTATGAAAACACATGGTTGGGTGAAATGTTTTTTATCAGGAATTCTAATAGGGGTGTCGCAAATTTTAATAGCAGACAATGTCCCTTTTTATCCTACTGGGATAGCAATTGACAGGCAAGGTAATATCTTTATGTCTGAGAAAGGTACAAGACAAGTGTCGGTATATTCAGCTGATGGAAAGAAGGGGAATACGTCTTTTGAGATGCATGAGATTCCTACAGGTTTGACGATAGATGATAATATGATGTATGTAACTACTTTTGAAACAGTTGGTAAACTTCATATGATAGATTTGGGGAAAGGTATTGAAGTCTCATCTTTGGATGCTAGATCGGGTATTTGTAGTCCTATCTTGAATAAGCATAACGGTAGGTTGTATGTTTGTAATCAGTTTGATGATTCTGTTTCAGAGTTCGATATAAATATTAAAAAATTATTACGTACAGTGAAAGTCCTTCGTGAACCTAAGTCTGCTGTTATAACTAATGATGGAAAGTATATGTTTGTAGCAAATTTCCTTCCTGCGCAGAGGGCTGATATTGATTATGTGGCGGCATGTGTATCTGTAATAGATTTGAAAAGTTTTAAGAAAGTCAAGGATATACAACTTGCCAATGGTAGTAACGCTCTACGTGGAATATGTATTACTCCTGACGGAAAATATATATATGTGTCTCATAATCTTGGGCGTTATACAGTACCTACTTCACAGTTGCAGCAAGGATGGATGAATACCAGTGCTTTTAGTATAATTGATGTACAGAAAATGCTTTATTTAGGAGAAGTATTGGTTGATGAACCTGAACGTGGAGCTGCAGACATATGGGGAATACAATGCAATGAAAATCATATTTTCATAACTCACTCAGGCACACACGAGATAAGTGTTATTGATCATAAAGCTATGCTTGATAAATTCTTGGCTTATCCGGATAAATCGGCTTTGGAATATGATTTGACATTTTTGTATGGATTAAGAAAGCGAATACCACTTCATGGAAATGGACCAAGGAATTTTGTTCTTTCTGGTAATAAGATGTTTATTCCTACGTATTTTGCAGATATTCTCAATGTTGTAGATATCAAGTCGCTTGACATAAAGAGTATAAATCTGAATCCTGAAAGAGTGGAAAGTGATATTGATAAAGGTGAAAAATATTTTAATGATGCTTCACATTGTTTTCAGAACTGGCAAAGTTGTAACGGATGCCATCCGGGAGATGGACGTACAGACGGAATGAATTGGGATTTGATGAATGATGGAGTTGGGAATTCGAAAAACTGTAAAAGTATGTTGTTTAGCCATGTAACTCCCAAATGTATGATTTCCGGAATTAGGGATTCTGCAGAGCTAGCGGTAAGGGCAGGATATAGATTTATACAGTTCTTTGATATTTCCGAGGAAGATGCCAGATGTGTAGATGAATATCTGAAATCATTGACTCCAGTTCCAAGTCCTTATCTCGTAAACGGGGAATTGTCTGAAAAGGCAAAACTTGGTAAAAAGGTTTTCGAAAAACTGAAATGTGGTGAGTGTCATTCTGGTGTGTATTATACAGATATGAAGATGCATGTGATAGGTGAGGATGTAGAGTTTCAGTATGGATGGGACACTCCTACGTTACGTGAGGTATGGAGAACTGCACCTTATTTGTTTGATGGACGTGCAGCCACAATGGAAGATGTGTTTAAGAATAGATAAGAAAGTTTCTAAAAAGGAGATTGAGGCATTAACAGAATATGTAAATTCATTATGAGTTTCTTGAATAAAATAGGATATAGTTTATACAAATCGGTGGGAAACGATTATGATGAAATGTTAGATGATTTATTGTCTAAAACAGATAACGATGCTGCCATACTGCGTTTGGTATTTTTTACTGCCGTGGATAATAATAATGATTATAAGAATAAGTTATCAATATTAGAAAGGAAAGTATCAGAATATTTCAATTCGAGAAAACCTGTTGTAACATTAGTTGCACAGAATCCGCTTGATGCCGATTTGATATTGGAGGTACATAGCTATACTCCTTCAGAAGATGACAAAGTAGAGTATAAATCATATAATGGGTATACATACGTTTTGGTTACTGGAGAATATGGAAAGTCATTGTATGCAGGAGGATTGCAGTCTGATATTGATGCAGATATTCTCACTCAGAGTAAAAAGGTGTTTGGTACATTGGGTGATATTTTAAAGTTTGAAGGTTTCCCTATTGATTCTATTGTAAGACAATGGAACTATATAGAACGGATTACTGATTTTGATTCGGATGGAAATCAACATTACCAGATGTTTAACAATGCACGTTCGGATTTTTATTCTTCTGTAGAATGGGCTCGTGGTTATCCGGCTGCAACAGGAATTGGAACATTCGGGGGAGGTGTATTGATTGATTTTGATGCAGTAATGCCAGTAAATAATATTTTAAAGGTTGTACCAATTGACAATAAATTGCAGGTAGCTGCACATGCTTATTCGGAAAAGGTATTGGAAAAAGCTTCTTCAGGGCTTTCTACTCCTAAGTTTGAACGTGCAAAATGTTTGGAATATAAGTCAAATAAACTGATTTACATATCAGGAACAGCTGCAATACGAGGGGAGGAAAGTCTGTCTGAACATAATATTCTAAGTCATCTTAATGTGACCCTTGAGAATATCCGACAGTTGACTGGTGATTCGGAACTAAAGCTTTTGCGGGTTTATTTAAAAGACCCATCGTTTTATGATAAAGTGAATGAAGCCATGTCTGTTATGCCAGACTTAATGGTATCGTATCTTTTGGCTGATGTATGCCGTGATGAACTTTTGATAGAAATTGAAGGTATCTCTTTTAAGTAAAATATATAAATTTATAAACAGAAGAAAATGAAAACAAAATTTATTTTTAAAGGGTGTTTGGCAGTAATGGCACTCTCTACGTTGGGGATCTCTTGTACAGGAAATGCACAGAAAAGTGAAAAGGCAGAACAATGTAATAATTCAGAAATAACAGAAACTATGAAGTACAGTAAAAAATTTACAAATGCTGATTTTTATAAAGACGGCGAATTTCAGCAGGAAGTAGCTATTGAAGCTATGAAAGACATGTTTAAGTTCTACAATGTTCCTTTTACAGATTTAATGGCAAAAGACATGTGGGTAACAGATTTTGGACTTGGAGATTTTGAGAATGTTGGGATGGGAGGAATCTTTTGGGTGAATGATCCTGAATACAAGTATTTTGCTCATGCAATTTATTTATTGCCAGGTCAGATGATACCTGAGCATGCTCATGTTGCAATAGAAGGCTTTCCAGCAAAACATGAATCATGGATGGTAAATCATGGTTGGGTTTATAATTTCTCTGAAATAGGTGAAGAAACTCTTAATGCTCCTAAAGTTAGTCCGGTACATGGTCCGATAAAGAGTAAAAATTTTGTGGTACAGAATGTAGGAGATGTGTTGAGGCTTAAAGAACTCGGTACTTTCCACTTTATGATGGCTGGACCGGAAGGTGCAATAGTCGACGAATGGGCATGTTATCATGACAATAATGGATTAAGGTTTACAAACAAAAAGGCTAAACTATAGTATGATTAAAATATACTGAAAATGAAACCAATATTTATTTCCGGATTAATGCTGTTATCTCTGGCATTACCGGTTAATGGAATTAATACAGTCGAAAATAACTGGGCATCTCGTCCGGCTACTATAAAGAGTAGTTTTGTAGCCAGTATGGTGAAAGAAAATTTACCTGTTGTATCTAGTTTTGTAAAGAAAGGCCAAAAGGCTGAACCTTTCAGAATGGATGTTACTGGCTTTAAGAAACTTGTTCTTTTAACATATGGTGGACCTGATGGAAATGGTTTTGATCATGCCATTTGGGGTAATGCACGTTTGATAAAAAAAGATGGTACAGTAGTATGGCTCGATCAGTTAAAATATGAATTGGGCTATGCGGGATATGATCGTCCGTTGGATAATAAAAATCCAAGTGGAAGAAAACTTTCAATTGCCGGAAAAGCATACGAGAAAGGTCTGTTCTGTCATGCAAACGGACTGGTTGTATATTCACTTGACGATGAGTACGTTCGTTTTGAAGCTGAAGTTGGTATTGACGACAATTCTGGTTTTAAGCAGGGTAGTGTTTATTTTAAGGCATTAAACAGTATTCCTTCTGATTGCCTGTCAAAATTTAGTCAATCAAACCCGCAGGATTTCAATACTCTTAGACTTTTAACAGGAGATTTAAATCAATGGTTGGCTGCTACAGGAACGGAGTTGGAGGAACAGATAATTAGCGGAAAAATCAGTGCTCTTTCTGATAAAAGTTTTTATGAAGCAGAGTTTAATAAGTTGAAGTCTGAGAATGACCTAAAAGTAAGAACAGAAGGTATGCTTATGCTTCTTCAGGATATATCAGAAGTACTTGAACTGCAAGATGATTTGTCATGGCTTAACTTGAAGGCAATAAATATGTCCTTTGATGATATGTCTGCTTCGGCTTCATTTAATGTAGCTAAGTATCGTCCAATGTTAGACGAGCTTACAAAGATTGTAAACCAAGGATTCAAAGGAATATATAAAGGAGACAAATCTACAATTGATCAGGCGAAGAAGGCTTTGAAACTAAAGCATGATATTTTGTTGGGTAATCCATTGTTGGATTCAGACAAGATTATCGCATCACGTTTTATACTTGGAATGAAAGCACGCGGAGCAAGTGCACCAGACTTGGGTACTCAGTCAAACAACTGGAGTAATCAGGAATCAGCTAGACGTGGTGGATTTAATGCTGAAATAGTGGAATTGTCAAATTTGAGGGGTGATGTAAAGACTCGAACTGTGTATAAACCTACAAATGGCTCGTCTATTGCTGATTTGCGAATGCATTGGGATGCAGATAGAGTGATGTTTACTCAACTTCAAGAAGATAGAAGATGGAACGTTTTCGAAGTAAATCTTGATGGTACAGGATTCAAGAAAATAATCGAGAATGAGGAACCGGACTTGGAATTCTACGATGGTACTTATCTTCCAGATGGTAGAATTATTGCTATATCAAACATTGGATATCAGGGAGTTCCATGTGTAAGTGGAAGTGATGCGGTAGGAAATATGGTATTATATAATCCAAAAGATAAAAACTTGCGTCGTCTGACATTCGACCAGGATGCCAATTGGAATCCAGTTGTTATGTTCAATGGACGAGTAATGTATACACGTTGGGAATATACTGACCTTACTCACTATTATTCACGTATCGTTATGCACATGAATCCTGATGGTACTGAAAACAAGGCTTTGTATGGTAGCGGTGCTATGTTCCCAAACAGTACTTTCGATGTACAGCCTATTCCAGGAAAAGGCTCGTCGTTTGTGGGTATTATTTCAGGTCATCATGGTGTGGCGCGTTCAGGACGTTTGATTGTCTTTGATCCAGCAAAAGGAAGAAAAAGTGTAGGTGGAATGGTTCAGGAAATACCGTATCGTAACAGACCGATTAAGGAAGAAATAAAGGACGAGTTGGTAAATGGGGTATGGCCACAGTTTATTAAACCTACAGTCTTGAATGACAAATATTTCCTTGTAGCTGCAAAACTGAAGCCAGGTTCTCTTTGGGGTATCTATCTTGTAGATGTTTTTGATAATGTGACATGTATAATGGAAGCTGAAGGAGAAGGCTTTATTAGTCCTATTTTAAGAAAAAAGACTCAGACTCCTCCTGTTATTCCTGATCGCGTAAAACTAGACCAGAAAGAGGCTACATTCTTTATACAGGACATCTATGAAGGTGAAGGATTGCGAGGCATTCCGCGAGGTACAGTTAAAGAGTTACGTCTGCATGCTTATGAATATGCATATGTCAAGACTCTTTCAGACCACAACTGGCACGGAATCCAGTCAGGTTGGGATATAAAACGACTTTTAGGTACAGTTCCAGTGGAGGAAGACGGTTCTGTAATATTCAAGGCCCCGGCCAATACACCTATTTCTATCCAACCATTGGATAAGGATGGTGTTGCAATACAGTGGATGAGAAGTTGGGTAACAGGACAACCAGGAGAGGTCGTATCATGTATTGGTTGTCATGAAGACCAGAACCAGATAGCAATTCCAAAACGTGTCATAGCTTCTCAGAAAGAACCTTCCAGACTTACTCCTCCTGAAGGTGGTGTACGTTCATTTACTTTTGATCTTGAGATTCAACCTATTCTCGATCGTGCATGTATAGCATGTCATAATGGAGAAAAGGCATTCGATTTGAGAGGAGGTAAAAAAGATGAATTGGGATATGGAACTTCATATTTGAATTTCCATCCTTATATTCACAGACAAGGAGGCGAGGGTGATATGGTAGTTCTACAGCCATACGAATATCATCCGAACACAAGTGAACTGGTACGTATGCTCAAACGAGGACATTATAATGTCAAGCTTACAGATAAGGAATGGCGCACGTTATATAACTGGATTGACTATAATGCTCCTGATAAAGGTTATTTTAATGCCGAAGTTCATAAATATTTGCCGTATAAAGGTTTTGACCAGATAAAGCGCCGTAAGGAGTTGACAGACAAATATGGTAATGGAGCAGGCGTAGACTGGAAAAAGGAACTCTCCGATTACGCTTCTTATCTGAAAGGTAAAGGAGAAATAACTCCGGAAATGCCTGAACCAATGAAGGAAGTGAAGGTTAAGGAACTTAAAGCTAAAGGATGGCCGTTTGATGCTCAGACTGCAGCTGAAAAGCAATCTTCTTTGGGTGAAACACGTAAGGTGGTAGAAATAGCTCCGGGAGTAAAAATGACGTTTGTACGCATTCCTGCAGGTGAATTTGTGATGGGTAGCTATAACGGACCGGCAGATACTTATCCTACCACAAAGGTGAAAATCAAGAAAGCATTCTGGATGGCAGAACTTGAGACTACTAATGAACAGTTTAATGTAATTTTCCCGGATCATGATAGCCGATACATTGACCAGCAGTGGAAAGACCATGTAGTACAGGGATATCCAGCCAATAAACCAGAACAGCCTGTAATTCGTGTAAGCTACAATGATGCTATGGAGTATTGTCGTAAGCTTAGTGAAAAAACTGGTTTGAATATTACATTGCCAACTGAAGCACAATGGGAATGGGCATGCCGTGCAGGAAGTGAGAATGATTTCTGGTATGGTGACCTGAATTCCGATTTTGGAAAGAAAGAGAACCTTGCAGATAAGACTACTCTTAAATTTGCTGTTTATGGTGTAGACCCACAACCTATGACTCCAAGAAATTTCTGGTATAAATATTACACATATCTTCCAAAAGAAGAGAGTGTAGATGATGGAAATCTTGTACAAACAGGTGGTAAGGTTTATGATGCAAATCCTTTCGGACTCTATAATATGCATGGAAATGTATGTGAATGGACACGTTCGGATTATTTACCATATCCATATAAAGAAAAGAGCAAAGAAGTGGCCGAATGTAAAGTAGCAAGAGGAGGTTCGTTCATTGAACGTCCAAAATTCTCTACTTCATATTCACGCAAAGGCTTCTTGCCTTATCAGAGAGTATTTAATGTAGGATTCAGAGTCATAATTGAGGATTGATTTTTAATAAATGAATACAGTACTTCCAAACGAGTACTGTATTCATTAAAACTCAAAAAATAACTGTTTGTTTTATTGATAATAGATGTAAGTTATTATGCCTGTGTTTATAAAAAATATATATAGGTTTTTCTCTTCTTTCCGCACATCAGTCTTACTATTGGTGCTATATGCCGTATTAATGGCTGTTGCCACAATAATAGAGAAGGCATATGGTACTTCCGTAGCCAAAGACGTTGTATATTATTCCCCATTGTTTTTTCTTATCCAGCTATTGCTGATTGTGAACTTTTTTGTCTATAGCCGCAATCACCAATATCTGGGCGTCAGACGTCCCGGTGTCGTTCTTACACACCTGGCTTTTGCCGTAATCATAACAGGGGCAGTTACAACACATTTTGTCGGTGAGGAAGGTATCCTTCATATACGCGAAGGAGAAACTGCAGATAGCATGACTGTGTCGGAAAATGGAGTTAATCGCATTGTCCCACTTCCTTTCAGTGTACGATTGGATGATTTTGCCCTTGAACGTTATCCTGGTTCAGGCAGTCCTTCGTCATACGAAAGCTTTGTTACTGTGTCCTGTAATGGAGTTATCCGAAAGGCGCATATTTATATGAACAATGTACTTGATATCGAAGGCTACCGCCTGTTCCAGTCCTCTTTCGACAGAGATGAGCGTGGTACGATACTAACGGTAAATTATGACCTTCCCGGACGCATTATAACTTATACCGGATATGTAATACTATTGGCCGGATTGTTGTTCTCACTTTTCGGACGTCATTCCCGTGTGATGACTTTGTACCGTAAATTGAGTGTACTGCAGTCTGTTAAGGTCCTGATACCTACATTCGTATTCCTGTCAATGTCTTTACATATGACAGCTTCTGGGACTGATGATTTTAAGTCTATTATTAATAAATATGCAGTAAATCCAGCTCATGCAGAAGTGTTCGGCAAATTGCCTGTACAGTCTCCCTGAGGCAGAATGATGCCAATAGGAACATATGCATCCGAGGTCCTGCGCAAGATACATAAGTCTGACAGGTTTGGAAGTCTTTCAGCCGAACAGTCACTCTTAAGTATGTTTCTGATGCCTGATATCTGGATAAACGTCCCTTTTATAAACATAGACGACAGAAATCTTGCTGAGCGCTACGGACTGTCCATGCCATATTGTGCATTTGTGGAAGTTCTTGATTCCTTAGGTGCATACAAGCTCCAGTCAGACCTTGAAGAGACATACAGGAAGAATCCTTCAGAGAGAGATGCATTCGATAAGGACCTGCTGAAACTCAACGAACAGATAAACCTGATGGATATGCTTTTGAACCGCAGGGCATTCAGGATATTCCATTTACCAGGTGATTCTACACATACATGGTATTCCCCTGGAGACGACCTTTCTTCATTTTCCGGAAAAGACTCAATGTTCGTATCACGCATATTCGAATGGTATCTTGAAGAAGTATCATCCTCATTAAAAAGCGGTGATTGGAAGACTCCTGATGAGATAGCCGGAATGATAGATACATACCAGCAGGCCAAGTCTTACGGAGTTGACATCTCTCACAAATGTATGGAGGCTGAAGTAAAATATAACAGACTGAATGCATTCAAGTATTGCAGGATAGGATATCTCATATTCGGAGGTTCGTCTCTGCTGTTGTCCCTTTTATCTCTTGTGGGTTATGGAAGATACAGAAAGCTAAAAGGCATATTTTTTATCCTTATACTTGGAGTCTTTCTTTTCCAGATGTATGGAATGGCACTCCGCTGGTACATCTCTGGCCATGCTCCCTGGAGTAATTCCTACGAGACAATGGTATATGTGGCATGGGCTACCGTATGTGCCGGACTCTTGTTCATGCGCCGCAGCTATCTTGTTTTCAGCCTTGCAACGATATTTGCCGGAGTGCTTCTGTTTGTGTCAGGTCTTAACTGGATGGATCCTCATATCACTCCGTTAGTCCCTGTACTTAAATCACCCTGGCTCATGATACACGTGGCAGTTATAGTGGCTGCGTACGGATTTTTCGGTCTCAGTTGCCTTATAGGTCTTACCAATATGTCCATAATGTCTATATCGGTATCAAATAATTTTGACAAGATAAAAGAATTAAGCATACTGAATGAAATCTCAATGTGGATAGGACTGGCACTTATGGTTGCCGGGACATTCCTTGGTGCAGTTTGGGCAAACGAGTCATGGGGCAGATACTGGGGCTGGGACCCCAAAGAGACATGGGCCCTGATTACGGTAGTTGTATATGCCATAGTTACACATATCCATCTGCTCAAGTCGCGTATGACAGTATGGCTTTTCAATTTCCTTTCAGTGCTGGCTATATCAGCAGTCCTTATGACATTCTTCGGAGTGAACTATTTCCTTAGCGGGATGCATTCCTACGGCCATAGTGGAGACATATCCGGCGCTTTAATATGGGTGGCATCTGCTTTCATTGCAGTGTTTATACTTGGAGCATATTCGTACGCAAAGACATATAAATATATAAATTAATAACCTTTAAAAAAGTATTTAAACCATGAGAACATTCAATCATGTCGGTATAGTGACCGATACAATTCCTGATGGAGCAGTCTATAATGAAGGACTGAGCGTTTGGCTAACAGACTTTTCAAAAAGCCCGAACAAGATAGAGTTTCTAAAATTCGAATCTGGCAGTTGTATGCCTGAACTGATACAGAAACAGGGACATATAGCATATACGGTACCTTCACTTGAAGAAGAACTGAAAGACAAGAAAGTTATTTTCGGTCCTGCCGTATGTAATGAACACCTTACGATAGCCTTTATAGAAGAAGAAGGTATATCCATTGAACTGATGGAGATAAAATGAGAAAACAGATAACCATGTAAAACATTAAAAGAATAGGAGATATTACTATGCAGACAAAATTCATAAACAATCCTGAGAATATTACAGCCGAACTGCTTGAAGGTTACGTTATGGCTTATCCTGACCAGGTCAGACTGGCAGACGAGAATATCGTAGTACGCGCCAATCCGAAATCGGAAGACAAGGTAGCCATAGTTACATTGGGAGGCTCCGGTCATGAACCCGCATTAAGCGGTTTCGTTGGTGAAGGAATGCTTGACTGTTCTGTTGTAGGCGATATTTTTGCAGCTCCCGGTGCACAGCGCCTTTTCAAGGCATTGCAGATAATGAAACGTGAAGCAGGTATCCTGCTTGTAGTGCTTAATCACTCAGGTGATGTGATGAGTGCAAATATGGCCTGTCAGCTTGCAGCCCGTTCTGGAATTAAAGTAGCCAAAGTCCTTACCCATGATGATATAAGTGCCGGTATCGGTGCAGATGACAATGACCGTCGCGGACTTGCCGGATGTGTTCCTCTATATAAAATCTTGGGAGCAGCTTCTGAAGAAGGAAAATCACTTGAAGAGCTCGTGGAAATAGCTGAAAGATATAACAAAAATGTAGCAACTCTTGCCGTGGCCATGAAGTCATGTTCACATCCTCAGAACGGAGCTGTGATAACAGATCTTCCTGAAGGAATAATGGAAATAGGAATGGGACAGCACGGTGAAGGTGGTGGAGGCCAGAAGCCTTTGGTTTCAGCAGATGATACAGCAGCGGAAATGGTCGGTCTCCTTTGTCAACAGTTGAAACCTTCTGCAGGAAACAATATGATGCTTATCATCAACGGTGTCGGCGCTACAACCCACATGGAATTGAGCATAGTTTTCCGCAAGGCATATAAGGAACTCGAAGCACGAGGGATGAAAGTGGTTTACGGACGTATCCAGGAATTGTTGACAGTGCAGGAACAGGCAGGTTTCCAGATGATAACAGCCATATTGGATGATGACCACATAGAATATCTCAAGAACAGACCGTCGAATGCTCCTTATTGGACAACATTGGGAAAATAAATTTACATACTATGAAAGAAAAACTTACTATAGATGATTTCAAGTCAATGCTCGAGTGTGCATTGAAGAATATAAAGGAAAGGGAAGAAGAGTTCTCACAGCTTGATGCCGTTATAGGTGACGGTGACCATGGACAAGCTATAGTTACAGCAATGACAGCAGTAGTGGAAACAGCACATAAGGGAACAGAATTCAAGTCCATGCTTAATGATATGGGGTTTGATGTGATGCTGCAGGTAAGCGGTTCCACCAGTACTCTTCTCGGTGCATTTTTCCTTGGAATGAGCGATGCTGTGTCCGGAACAGCACTTGATGCCGAAGGAGTAAGAAAGATGTTTGCCGGAGGACTTGCTAATGTACAGATGCAGACACAGGCCAAACCGGGCGACAAGACAATGATGGACGCACTGGTTCCTGCAGTCAATGCAATAACAGGATGTGCATCTTCCGATATCGCTGATATACTCAAAGCCGGATCGGACGCGGCCTTGGAAGGAGCTGCAAAGACAGTTGACATGAAGGCCAACTTTGGTCGTGCCCGCAATTACGGTGAACGTTCCATAGGTTTTGCCGACAGTGGTGCTACATCATGGAGCTGTATGTTCCAGTCATTCAGTGAAACAATAAAATAAGGGACAATATATAAGAACAACAAACTAAAAAACAAAAGAATTATGGCAGATATGGATGGCTTCAGAGAAGCCGTAAATTTCGGAATAGGGGAAAAATCCGAGACACAGGATTTTCATGTAAAAGGCGCTTCATCACTCGGATGGGGAATGAAAGACAGACTTTCACGTATCTTCAATCCAAGGACAGGACGTACGGTAATGTTAGCTTTCGACCACGGCTTTATCATGGGCCCTACATCAGGTCTTGAAAGGATAGACCTCAGCATCGTACCATTGATTGAATATGCCGATTGCCTGATGTGTACACGCGGAATACTGCGCACATCGGTTCCACCGGTGTTTAACAAACCGATATGTCTCCGTTCAGATGCCGGTTCAACAATTCTGACAGAATTGAACCGTAACGTACTGATAGATGTGGAAGACGCGATACGTGTAAATGCTTCTGCAATGGCGGTAATGTTCTCTGCAGGAGACGGTGAGCAGGAAGCTGTTACTGCCTCTAATTTGACAAAAATGGCAGACTTGGGTTACCGTTACGGTATTCCTGTTATGGGCGTTACAGCAGTAGGCAAACAGATGGCACGCGATGCCCGCTACTTTGCATTGGCATCACGCGTATGTGCCGAGAACGGAGCATCAATAGTAAAAACATACTATTGCGAAGGTTTTGAAAAAATTGCATCATCATGTCCGGTACCGGTAGTGATAGCCGGTGGAAAGAAACTTCCGGAGAAAGAAGCACTTGAGTTATGCTATAAGGCTGTAAATGACGGAGCCGCCGGTGTTGATATGGGACGCAATGTTTTCCAGAGTGACTCTCCAGCCGCTATGATACAGGCTGTACATGCCGTTGTCCATGATGGTCTTACACCATATCAGGCATTTGAACTTTATGAAGATCTTAAGAAATAAAAATATGCGCAGAATATTTATTCTCATATGTGTATTAATATCGTTCCTGTCTTTAGCCTCGTGCCGACAGGAACGGGTTAAACTCCTCATTGGAGGTTCAGGGTGGAACAAAATTGCCATTATTGATAAGGAGACAAAGAACATAGAATGGGAGTATCCATTGGAAAAAGGCTGGGAGTGCAATTCTGTAGCATGTACAGATGAAGGTAATATACTTTTTTCCTACAAAAAGGGGGCACGCCTGATCTCAAAAGATTTTTCTATCATATGGGATATCACATCACCTGAAGGTTGTGAGATGCAGACGGCGGACGTTTTACCTGATGGAAGAATCTTATTGGCCTGGACAGGTCATCCATCTGTTATATTGGAGACTGATGGAAAAGGTAATGTACTTTCCCGTACAGAATTCGAAACAGATATTGAGAATCCCCATGCCCAGTTCCGTCAAATATCCAAGAATGAATCCGGTAATTATCTTGTACCGCTTATGGGAGGAAATTCTATTTTGGAAATTTCCCCAGAAGGTGCCGTTCAAAATGAGGTTAAACCGAGTTCAGGTTATTTCTCTGTATTGAAAGATGAGACGGATGGCTTTTATTGGGTTGCATGTGGAGACCGACATGTACTTCTCAAGATAAATATGCAAACGGGAGAAGTACAGTCTGAGGTTACTAGTGATATTCTTTCTGACGTACGTTTATTCTTTGTTGCAGGGCTATGCAGTTCAGAGAATGGTGGATTATACGTCTGCAATTGGCAAGGTCATGATAATGATGCAGTAAAATCCGCAAGTCCTCAACTGTTTGAGATGGATAAATCATTAAAAGTCATATGGAGTCTTAATGACAATGTTAATTTTGGGATGATATCAGACGTTTGTATTATGAAATGATAGAATTTTATGTCAACGAAAGAAAAGAAAATAGAAATAATAGCGGGACCTTGCAGTGCGGAGTCAGAGGAACAGTTATTGAATACTGCTGACGGACTGAACAGCATAGGTGTAAAAGTATTCCGTGCCGGAATCTGGAAACCGCGTTCACGATATGGAAGTTTCGAAGGAATGGGTATCAAAGCCCTCCCATGGTTGGATTCTGTACGTCATAAATATGGCATGGAAATAATGACTGAAGTGGCTACGCCCAATCATGTAGACTGTGTATTGAAATATAATATAGACAGACTTTGGATTGGAGCCCGTACAAGTGTTAATCCGTTTATGATGTCTGAACTTTCTGAAGCTCTTCGTGGCATTAAAATTCCTGTTTTCATCAAGAATCCTCTATGTCCTGATGTAGAATTGTGGAAAGGTGCAGTTGAAAGGTTACTGAAAGCGGATATCAGTGATGTACGTCTTATCCATCGTGGATTTTGTCTGCTTGATAACTCTCCGTATAGGAATACTCCATTGTGGAACTTGTGTACTGAGGTACAACGTGAATTTGGTGATATTCGTCTATATTGCGATCCCAGTCATATAGCAGGAAAACGTGAATATATTCCTGAATTATGTACGGCAGCATTAAATTATGATGTAGATGGATTTTTTATAGAAAGTCATGTTAACCCGGATGTGGCATTATCTGATTCAAAACAACAGTTGAAACCTATTGACTTGAATAAACTCATTAAAGAGATTATAGAATAGTAGCATTTGCAATTTTAATTATCAAGTGCGTATAATACAATTATTTATTAGAATAAAAATTTTAATTATTATGAAAAGCAATCTTATAACTTTGGCATTAATCTTTTTTTCTTTAAACAACATATGTTGCTCAGAAGAAAAAGTGAATGATATTATTGAACTTCCATCAACAAAACCAGATGATGACAAAACCGATAGTATTGATAGTGAAGAACCTGTAGATACAATGTATAAAAAAATTTCTTACATTATATCACCTGAGGCAGAAAATAAGAGGATTAGTAAACTGATATATGGTGTTGGTTATTATGGAAATGAGGACAAAGCATTTAACAGTAGTGCAACATTTGTAAGATTTGGTGGAAATAATACAACTCCTTATAACTGGGAAATAAATAGCTCAAATGCGGGGAAGGATTGGTATCACAACAGTTATATATACGATAGTAGTTTGGGAGAGAAAACTGCAGGTATATGGCATAAGGTTATTGATGGAGCACAAAAAACAGGAAAAGTACCTTTCATAGCACTTCCTATGATTTATAATGTTGTGGCAGATCATAATGGTGAGGTAAAGGAAGAAGAAGGACAGAGCCGTTGGAAAAAAGTAATTGCACGTAAACCAGGCGGTAAATTATCTTTAGAACCTGATAAAACTGATGATTATGTTTATTTTGACGAGGCAGTAAATTATCTGACACATCATTATGGTAAGGGAAATATAAAATACTGTTTGGATAACGAACCTGAAATATGGAGCGAAACTCATGAGTTGCTTATGAAAGCAAGTGGTCATCCTGGTAAAATTACATGTTCTGAATACTGGAACAGGACTGTTGAATTTGCAAATGCATTAAAAGATGTTGATGAATTGGCTGAAATATTTGGCTTTGTGAGTCTTGGATTTCTTGGGTATTTACATTTTGCTGAAGCTCCAGATTGGAGAAGTGATATCAATAAAGATAATAAGTACGACTGGTTTATTGATTACTATCTTGAACAGAATATAAATGAAATGAGGAAAAACAATAGAAGATTAATTGATGTATTAGATCTTCATTGGTATCCTATTGAAGTTGGAGACAATCCTATTAATAAACGTGATGTCGTGTCTACCGTAAAAGATATGCAAGTAAGATTACAGGCCCCGAGAGGATTATGGGATAAAGAATATTATTATGAACATTGGACATATCAATATTATAGGTCGTATTTTCCAATTATACCAAGGTTGATTGATTCATTCAATGAATATGATCCTGATATGAAGTTAGCATTTACAGAGTTTCAGTTTGGTGGTTATGATGATATAACTGGAACAATAGCTCTTTCAGATGTTCATGGTATATATGGTAAGTATGGTGTGTATGCGGCAAACCATTGGGGTACACCTGGATATAATGGATTCCTTGCATATGATTTATATAGAAACTATGATGGAAAAAATTCTACATTTGGTGATACTCATGTCAAAGCAGAATTGTATGATGAAAGAAATGATAAATTTGATACTTCTATATATGCTTCAACATGCAGTGATAATCCAGATGAATTGCACCTGATAGTACTCAACAAGAGTATGGAAGACAATATAAAAGGAGAGTTTACAATAAATACATCATCTAAAACATATACAAACGGTGAAGTGTATTTCGTAGAATCTGTCAGTGAAGAGGAAAAAGAACAAAACTGGCGTGAAGTAATTAAAAAGGACAATGTAAAAATTGAAGTAAAAAACAATAAATTTACATATACATTGCCAAAATTATCTGTGGCTCATATTATTATTAAATGAATAAACGGAATACTTTTATGGTAAAGAAAATACTTTTTGCATCAACTTTATTCCTTGTTGGAGTCAGTACTGCACAGAACAGGGAAGACTTTATTAACCCACCAATCAAATATGGACCATATGTGTGGTGGCATTGGGCTGGTCCTAATTTCTCTAAAGAAGGTATAACAAAGGACATGGAGGCAATGAAATCTACTGGGGTTGGTGGAGCTACTATATTCAATATAGCATCAGCCGTTCAGGAATCGCATGTACCTACAGAAAACAATCCGTGGCCAGACAATACTTACAGAAGTCCACAATATTGGGATGCAGTAAGGCATGCAGCAAAGGAAGCAAAAAGACTTGGACTGGAGGTAGGATTACACAACACAGTGGGATATTCTACTACCGGAGGTCCTTGGATAAATCAGGAAAGCGGGATGCAATGTCTTGTGAAAACAGAAACTTTGATTGATGGTGGTAAGGAAATAGAGATTCGCCTAAAACAAGGAGAACCACCTATGTACACAGGATGGGGTACATTTAAGATTAAAGCAAACAGATATCAGGATATTGCTGTTTTGGCTGTAAAGAATTATGTAGAAAAAAAATCTGTTCCTGATGAGGTTTTAAATATTACAAATTGCTTGGATAAAGATGGATATTTAAGATGGAATGCTCCTTCAGGGAAATGGAAAATATTCAGACTGGGCTATGCTCCAACTATGGCTAATCCGCATCCTGTACCTGACGATTTGATGGGTAAAGTATTCGAAGTAGACAAAATGAGCAGGAAACATAATATCCATCATTGGAATGAAGTTTTAAAGCCATTAAAAAAAGAAGTGGGTGAATATTTGGGAAACTCCTTCGGACATATTCTGATTGACAGTTATGAAGCAGGTAATCAGACATGGACCAAGGATTTAGAGAGAGAGTTCAAGAAACTGAAAAAGTATGATCCACTGCCTTGGCTCACCGGATGTATTGGAACAGACGAGGAGAAGAAACGTTTCGAATATGACTATAATGATGTCATTTCAAGATTATATTATGAAAATGGTTTTAAGGTAGGTAGAGATATGATTCATAAGTATGGTTTGAAACTTCAGTTCGAACCATATAGCGGACCTTTCAATACTATATCGTGTACCTCGTTGGCAGATTTGCCAATGGGGGAATTCTGGACGCATAGCTCCGGACACATTCATGGTTATGTAGTTTCGTCTGCACGAGCTCAAGGAAAAACTCTAATCGGTGCCGAAGCATTTACATCTTTACCAGAAAACAGTGCATGGACAGAAGATCCTGCCTTCCTGAAATATTCGGCTGATGGTGCATATTGCTCTGGTGCAAACCGATTAATTCTTCATCACTGGGTTCATCAGCCTTTTGATGACAAATATCAGCCAGGACTAAGTATGGGATGGTGGGGAACACACTTTAATCGACATCAGACATGGTTTGAGCCGGGAAAAGCCTTTTTTGATTATATGACACGCATTCAGTACATGCTTCAGCAAGGCGAGGAGGATGTGGATTATCTGTGTCTTGACAAGACTGTAGGTCGGTGTGATGTCATTTCATCCGAAGATATAGTAAAAATGAAAATCAAAGTGAAGGATGGAAAGATTATCTTACCGTCAGGTCGCGTATATCCATTCCTGGTGTGTCCACAGATTGAGAGTGTTGAACCTGAGGTCTTGAAATGTTTGGTGAATTTATCAAAGCAAAATGTGGTAATCGTAGGTCCAAAACCAGTCAGAGCTTTGGGATTGTCAGATTATCCGGAATGTGATGAACAGGTAAAGGATATGGCTAAGGAACTTAAATTATGTACAACGGTGGAAGAAGCGAAAAAACTGACCAATGTACGATATAATTGTAAGGTTTCTTTACCGTGGAATAAGGCTCATGTCGTATCACGTACCGTAGATGGAGGTAAAATTGTATTTATAGCAAACAGAACAAATGAATTTCATAAATTTGTTCTTGACGTTGATATATGCGGTAAGAAACCTGAGATATGGGACCCGGAAACAGGTAAAATATATGATGTGCAATCATGGAAACAGACAGATGATAAATATACATCTGTAGACATGTCAATAGCCGAGAACCAGACACTGTTTGTTGTATTTAAGGAACCTACATCTTTGAAAAATGAGACTTTAGCTATTGAGAGTCGAACAAAGAATAAATCTATTGAATTGAGAGGTGGATGGGATGTACATTTCATGCCAAAGATAGGAAAGGATTTTAAAATGCATTTTGACCAATTGGCAGACTTCAAATATAGTGTTGACAAGCGTATAATGTATTTTTCCGGAACTGCTGTATACAAAAAGAACTTTAAACTTGGTAATGATGATTTATCCAGTGACAAACTAGTGTTGTCTTTGGGTGAGATGAATGACATTGCAAAAGTTATAATAAATGGTAAGGATGCCGGCGTGTGGTGGTATCCTCCTTATAAGAAAGATGTAACAAAATTTTTAAAGGCTGGAGATAATGAACCTGTAGTAGAAGTTACAGTAAATTGGGCAAACTGTTTGATTGGAGATGAGCAGGAAGAACCTGATTTCGAGTGGGGTAGTGATAGGGGAAATCGTGGACGAGCAATAAAAGCATACCCTGAATGGTTCATCAATAATGAGAAACGTCCTTCAAACAGAAAAACTTTCCTCATATGGTATTATCATAAAATGAATTCACCGCTACAGTCGGCAGGTCTTGTAGGTCCGGTAGAGATATTATATTGAGATGGCTTATACTGAGAATATTTCCTAATGTATTATTATAAAAAAACGACAAGACGTTTTAGATAAAATGACAGTAAATTTTAGACAAAATGTCTTGTCGTTTTTTTTATCCTTCAGATCAGATAATTTGATGTAATGTATTTTCTGTAAACATCATAGATTTCAATTAAGAATAAATGTGGGAATATTGAGTATAGATTTAATTCTGCTCATTTGCATCTTTTTACTTTATATTTGCAGTCATATGCAAACGAGGTATAAGAAATTATGGCAGGATTCATAAAAGTCAAAGACTACCTTAATAGTAATCGTCTATAAATGAAGATGTAAGCTTATTTCTTAAGTTTTATTTAATAGATTCTGAACAATATATTATATATTTTTGTTATCTTTACATATAAGTATTGGATTTATTGTAATGGTATGAATATGATTTAAGTTCATGACACCTTTAAAAATTGAAGAATCAACAAAAGAAGAACGTCGTGCGTTTGTACTTAAAGCTTGGGAGTGCATGCACGATTGTGAGTCTTGTGGCAAATGCCGTATTTTGAAAGGAAAGGATCCTGAGATACTTTATGCCGACTATATAGAAGGTATACTGACATACATTGAAGTTACTTTAAATATTAGAAACAATAACTATTAAAAGAAAGAATTATGGAAACAAAAGAGAAAGTATTGGCAACAATGAAGGAGGCAGGGACTCCACTTAATGCAGGTAAAATAGCAGAGCTTAGCGGACTTGATCGTAAAGAAGTAGATAAAGCCATGAAGCAGTTAAAGGAAGAGGGGGCCATAGTTTCTCCAGTCCGTTGTAAATGGGCGCCTGCAGAATAATTTTATTAGAAAGACCTTTTTAAATCCCATTTGGGAGTGTTATGGTAAAGGTATTAATAAACTGTGTAAGCAAAGAATGATTATCAACTTAGCTTACACAGTTTTTTATTAAATAAGAATTAGTTTTTAGTAACAAAAATCTCGAATAGGTTTTGATACAATTGATGGATATGTTCAGATGCAGCTATGCAAACTGGAATGCATCAAGGAAAGATTGACACAGCCATAAAAGCTTAATATGGTGAAATTTGGTCGCATGAAAGAGTATAACCTTTAAAAAGCATTTTAGCTTAATATTATTACTTTCCGATGCAGTTATTTAGAAAATCTCGACAAACATTGGTATTCAATAAGTTCAAAACTTGTTTGAAAAACTCAGATAC
>CALUPA010000028.1 GCA_944322395.1 uncultured Phocaeicola sp. | reverse complement strand
ATTTACGTTTAGCAATAACATGATACAATATTAATATTTTGTGTTGAATATAAAAATATTTTTGATCACTTACTTATAAATTTATAACTATCTCTATCATGAGACTTATATAAAAGTTTGCATAAAAAAATACTCGACCATTACATTTTGTGATCGAGTATTTTATATATTCAAATTATAATAATTATTCAGTAATTCTGACGCAGCGCACACTACAACCAGAAGCACGCTTATTGCTATTCATAAATATATATGATTGTGTAAAATCATACATTCTTGCATTTTCATTATCAGGTGTAGAAGTCCAATAATATCCTTCTCTTCCATTATACGAAGGAATCATCCTTAATACTCCATTATTATATGCCAGACTACCTGAAGCCGGGAAAAAAGAAGAAGCTTTTGTAAAGAACCAGCCATCAGTAAATTCACCTTCTACCTCAAATTCATCTGTATTAAATGAAGTAGTTCCTGTTTTGGTTAGACCAGTAAGGACATTCGCTTCAGCAACTCTATATCCAATAGGAGACGGATCAAATATTGTTTTTACATAATTTCCATCTTCAGAATATCCCCATAAGAAATTATTTCTATTGTCTATTTCCGAGTCTACACCGTACCAATCATAAGATGTTGCATATGTAGCTCCAAAAAAGATTTCAGGATACGCAACTGACTCCCAAATAGAAGATTCATTAGAAGAATAATCTGTCTTTGAGCCTGAGACCTGGATATAGTCAGTTTCACTTGTACATACTGAACCATCAATCACATTTCCACTACTACTAAAACCTACAAATGGGTCTTTTCTTCCCCATTGATATTTTAATCCTTGATATTCAGATGTTTCATCCTTTTGTATCCAATCGCCAAGATTTCTATCCATGATAGTATAAGTGGTTCCATCGAATCCTGTACAAACTACATCTTTTATTCCCTCTGTAACCCAAATATGCCAACTCCATAAAATAGTACCACGACTTCTAGGCCAATCACCTTCTACAGGTTTACCATCTGTCACTGCTATCACAGCATTTCCTTCTGCATCATCTGCAAGAGTAAAGCTGACAATTCCATCAGAAGAAAGCGAAACAGTTTTTATTACATTTCCAGGTGTATCTCCTGTTTCCCAAAGAACAAAAGCATCGACAGGATTTAAGACTTCAGGTTTAGGAAGTCCGGGTGTCTGCACTCCAGTACCCATTACCTTAGCATCAAATTTATAGACTACATCAGGATCGTTGGCTATATAACAATTTGCATATTCACCACCTGCATTAAAATCAACTACTTCTATTGACGGGTCACTAAGTACTGCATCCAAGCTAGTTTCCTGACCAGATATTATATCAAAACTTAATCCGGAAAGTTGAATTTCACCAGCTGATGAAGATATAGTAACATTAACATCTGAATATTTACCAGGTGCAATAGAAACAGGTACTACAACCGGAGTTCCATCTGCTTTCAACACAGCATTACTGACCTCGACATTTATCGTTCCATCTCCTCCTTTATGTTGAAGTTCAGGAATATCCATGCTCATGTCAACAGTAAAATCTCCAGCTCCATCGGTTGTAGATATACCAACCTTTTCTATATTAGAACTAAAATTTCCATCGGAAGATAAATTCAAAGAAAGAATTCCAGTCTTAGGAATCATTTGCATACTAATCTTACCTGAAATGCATTCCCCTTTACCAACATAAAGCATATATGCTGTTTGTGGTGATAATACGTCATATTTTTGATTCAAAGGAATTGTAACATTTACTGAAGAAATTTCACTTCCTGCATTTTCATCATATGGGAAATAGGCACTTACACCTAATACCGATGATTCTGATTCGAATTCAAATGTTCCAATAGAAGAACCAGAGCCATTCTTTAATACTGATTGTTTATTTTGTAAATTTCCAGTGTTATCAAATAGGCCAATTTTATCTCCACTATTCCACATTATACCATTAGGAAGTGATGCTTCCAATGAAACTGCCATCCCCTCATCTTTTGAATTATCAATTGAATCTTTGTTACAAGCACTCAATGCTAAAACAGAGATAGCTGTCAAAAAACAATAATAAAATCGACACATAGTTGGTTATTATATTTAATTATCATACATATTTTTAGAAAGTCATCATAGTCTTCAAAATATATTAATATGAAAACTATAATGACTTTCCCAAAAATAAAAACTGATTTAAAGGAACATAAAGTCCCAAGTATTATTTAAGTGTAAAACATTTAACTGAGCCCTGAATACCTTCTTTTGGCTGTAATCCTATAGCAAATGGTTTTACTTCTTTATTAACACCCTTTACAGCTTTGAGCCATGGAGCAACATATGATCCGGAACGAGTTTCTGGCAAATCCATAAAGTCTACCAATTCATCCACAGTCACACAACCATCTGTAGTAATTGTAAGAGATTCTTTAACGAGTTTACCGTAATTACCATCTTTATCAATACCTACTCCACATACATAAAGTTCTGTACCATAAGGGAATCCAAATACATAACCTTCATATTCAGCTCCCATTCCTTGAGAAGAAAGATAACTTATGATTTCTTCATCACTAAAGTCTAGGACTGTAGAATTCAAAAAGTCATATCTATAATCTACACCATCAGTTACTGAAGGTTTAGGATAAATTACTGCATTTCCAGTCATATCTTGTCCAAACAATTGGAATTTATTTTCAAATTCAACTCCATCACAATATCTGTAATCGAATGTAAATTTAGCTGCAGATTCCACAACGTCCTTTGTAGTAAATTCATATGTGAATATTTCAGAAGTAGGAGTATCGTCTGCTCTACCCATTGCCACTAATACATAATCTGTTAATGGAGATAGTCCTCTGATGACATTGCCACGTGAAGGACCACCAAGAATAGAATAATTTCCTGTAGCCAGCTCTTCCTTAAATGAATCCATATCATTTACGCTTTCATCGTACAAACTCTTTGGGAAAAGAACACATGTGTAAGTATCAAATGATGAAGGAACAATATCAAAAGAAACAGAACGTCCATCATTTTCTACATTCTCGAATTCAATAGAAAGATTTTCAGAGCCTATGGCTTTAGTGCTGAATTTAACTTTTGCAACAGGAGTTACAACATTCCATTCTGCGTCAAATCCATAACAATAAGCATAATATTCTGTCTCAGTATCCAACTGTGTAAATGCTACATCACCTTCTTCTACAGTAGGTTTATCACCTTGGAAAGCCAAAAGATCTAAGAGAGTTTCTACAGGTAGTCCATAGTATGCTGCCATTTCCTGATAACTGCGCATTTCATCAGCAATCAAGACTTCATCAGATAAATAGCCTTCCATAGTTTCTGCATCAATTCTTGATACCATGTAGCGCATATTCTCATCTTCAACATCTATCTTAATAGTAGCCCATGTAGAACCTATTTCAGGAATAGACAATTTGAAAAATGAATTAATACCTTCGGCTACTGCTTGTTTTACAGCCAATGTCGCTTCAGCTCTGTCTGAACCACAAGTATATACAAGAGTAATCTTTCCTTCACGCGATTCAGATGTTTCATTTGCAGAAACAGTGAATTTAACCACATTATCCGCATCAACTACACTAAGAGATGTTATCCAATCATTATCTGTTGTAGCTTCAATTTGGTAATCTTTTCCTACATTTTCTAATGTAAAAGATACTTCCTGATTAGATTCTTCTGCAGAAACAGAAATTTCAGAGCTACTAAAAGCGATAGAAACTTGTTTATTATCGCCATCATCATCCACAGTTTCTTCCGTACATGAAGTAAACAGCGGCACTAATGCCACAAACAGCAATGTAAACATTGCCCAAAAATTAAATTTTTTCATAACCTAATTGTTTTAGTTAGACATAAATTATGATTTATACAATCATTCCATAATCTCAAACGGTAATTTCATCTTTCCCGAAACTCTTGAAGCTGATATTTCAGGATAGTTTTTAGGACCAGGTATAAACACACCATGTTCCAATATATATCTTATCCTTTCGGCCTGTTGTGGTGTAAACTCATTCGAATAAGTAATGGAATAATCCATTATATTGGTAGAAATAAAAGATTCTCCTGAATTACATGGCTCCCTTGTTATCAGTTCATCTATATGTTCTTTATAACTCGTTCCATAAGCTTGCACCAGTCTTTCGTAGTTCTGGCGATTATAAGTTGGAGTATCATCACAGAAATCACTGTCAACACATACACCAGAATAAGACTCAGAGAAAGCATGTCGCAGCCCCAGATAATGTCCTAGTTCGTGAGCCAATGTACTAACAACATTTGTCAACGAGCCCTCAGGATTTCCTGGTACAGCCAACGGTGCTGTGTCGTAAATGTATCTGTTATTTATTGATACACACTGAGGACGATCAAGATTTTCCTGTGTCGGGAAAGCACTATTGTATAATGCCTCTATTCCGGGAAGTGCATCAGGAGCCATGACAAATGGAAATTGAGAGATTCCCAATATTTGAGGATTACTGAAATTATACAAAACTACATTTATATATTTTGATGGATCCCAAATAATATCAAGATATCTTTGCTCGTCGCTTTCCATAAACTCAATACAATCGATAGTCGAAGCAGTCCATTCAACTCTGTTTACACCAGGTTCTTCCATATGTTCACCTATTGGTGTTTCTGTTGCCATAACGAACTTTATATTCAGATTCTGACCACTTTGCCTATACAATTCATTTACACCATCAAGTACAGTCTGTAGATGTCCTTCCTTCACATATTGTGTTTCAATATTCCTATTCCCATAAAGCATCTGAAATACAACTGGGATTTTATAAAGTCCACCTTCCTCGAATGGCTGAGGTGCTTGAACTACTTTTATTTCGTTCTTTTCGCCTTCTGCCCCCCAAGTGAACTGAATTGCCGCTTCACGTATTTCACCTGAAAGATTGTCAGAAATCTCAATTGTCACCTCCGCATTGGCATTTCCACTTACATTATCGGTGACCTTACACCATCCTGCGTTACTGACAACTGACCATTCTGCATTGCTTTCCACTGACAAAGTAAACACGGTACCTTCCCATGCAATATTATCTAATTGAGGACAAGTGACCTCGAAGAATGGAACAACCTCTTCTCCATCATTATCCGTATCCTTGCTGCATCCCGTTGTAAGGAATGCAGCACTTAATATAAATAAGAAATATACAAAATACTTTGTCATAAAAACCGATTTACAATTACTTATACTCATATGGAGCTGTACCTCCTATAGCACATTCCACTACGTTGTCAGCTATAAACTTACCTGAGAAGCCATTAAGAGTAACTATAACAACGCGACATTTTCCAAGATCTTCGACTCCCAGTTTATCGATTTCAAATGAACAAGCAAACTGTTCGATAGTACCTGCAGCAGATTCTGTAGCATTACCAAGAGCTTCACCTGTTGCACTTGAAGAACTTGAGTAGCGTAATACATTGTTATGATGATCAAAGTCTCCAGGTATGGCAGATCCCATCAGCTGTTCCTCATATACACCATCTTCCAACACCCAAGCCAGAACACGATATTTTCCAGCTTTAGCAACCTTTACGTTTGCCAGGACATTAATATATTTTTTATCCTGACTATAGCTCACAGAAGACGCTATATTAGTGTAACATTCTACTCCTAAATTACTTTCTACAGTACTTGACATACTAGACACTAAAGCATCAGTATCAATCGTATTATATAATTCAGTAGCTCCATTTAAATTTGTTGTAAGTGAAGGATAAGAGTTTACTCCCAACCAAGAAATTACTTTTGCAGAATATTCATTTGCCATACCATCTCCATTATGAGCAGCTGCAAATACAGCATTTCCATCATTATTATTTTCTTGATATTTATGTACAGCTGCTGTGACATATGGGCAGTTTGGACACCAAGTACCTGTAGACTGAATAAATAATGTTCTATGTTTGAAATTACTAAATTCCTCTGGTTTAGAATCATCAGGCACAGGAATAGCACCACTTTCTATAGCTTTAACAGTTTGTTTCTCTGTCACCTCTCCATCATAATTTGCAAAAAACTTATATTCGCCTACAGTAGAAGTAGAAAAAGTTGTTCCTTCAAATACATCATCACCTAGATAAATCTTAGCCTTGTCTGTCACGTCTGTCTCACCTTTCATAACAGTAAAGACAGCTGCATCTTCGCCATCAGCAACAATTATTGATTTTGATACTTGTAGTACCAAATCACCACTTACATCACCACCATCACCTTCTTCTCCACTATTGCCTGTACAAGAGAAAAATAAAATGCTCATAAGCAATGGCAATATACTTTTAATATCCAAAAACTTCATAACTAATAATTTTAGGTTTGTTTTAAAAATCACTTATTTAAAATGAGGATGTTACAGTCAGATTAGCCCCTGTATATGCAGGAGTATATCTGCACACTCCACCAGAACATACATAACCGGCACGGTTGCGTCCATATCCCAACTGTATTCTGGTTCTATTGGCAGAATAACTTACTGATGCATTATAATAGTGTATCTTAGTTTTTCCATGATTGTACATATCGCTTACTGATACACTCCATTTTGGAGCAAAACTTAATTCCACAAGTCCTGCCATCCAGTCTTTTTCATAATCAGTAGAATACAAATATTGCAGTTCTACACGCAATGATGTCTTTCTATTGAACTTATATGTATTGTCCAACACAAAAATATTAGATGCATAAGTCACATCATTAGTACCATGTGTAGGACTCCACTCCTGTACAGACACAAGGGCTATAGTCTTAAGACTCTTGTTCCATCTATGTTCAACATCAAAATTTACATCTCTCCACAACAGACGGCTTTCACCTGTATGTTTGCTATCAGAATAATACATTGATACATTGGCATGCATTTTCCAATAATTACTTCTATTGGATGACGGACGATATGTGTAATAAATGTCTCCCTGACCTCCATTCTCACCATCAGGACTTACCTGATATGGATTAAGGTTTGCAAGCATATATGTATACTGTCTTGTCAATGCCGGAATGTAGTTCAATACATTTCCAGAACCTTGCCCTTTCAACGTAAGCATAGTATTCATATTGCTTAACTTACGATAAGATGCAAGTGCAGAAAAGCCAGAACCGGAATAACCGAGTTCCGCAAAAATAGCCTTACCGCTAACCATTTCTTTTGCAGTTGCTACTGTCAGGTCCTTACTTTTTGTTACATACTCCATACGTGCATCTATTCCGTTCCAGTTCCAGTTTGCACCAACTGAATACATATCAAGACTGTTTGTACTTAATCTATCCATGAAATCAGGAGTATCCATAAGATTCTCATATCTGTTTACATAACTTCCTTCAAGATTAAGGACTGCAGAAGACCATCCGGTGATATCTGAAAGTGAAACATTAAGATTTCCTCCTCTTACACTTGATTCAGCATAGTCAAGATATAATCGTGGGCGACCGTACATTGCTTTAACAGTCAGATAATTCTTATAGCTGAATCGTCCGTGAACTCCTTCCAGAGAATTGTTGAATCCCAAAGCTCTGTCTTCATAGCTACGGAATATAAGACCTGTTCCGAATTGCTCATAAATATCACCAGCCCTGAAACCGAAATCTTCGTCTTCCCATTGCACATATTTGGCTCCTAGCATCGTACGCTTTCCTCCACCATACAAAGCATAGTCATAGCCTTGAAGTGCAGGAAGAAAAGCTTCCAACTGTAATCCAGCCGAAAATTTCCCTTTCATATAATCCAGTTTCAGATAACTGTTAGAACCAAAATGATCGTCAGGATTAGCCGTTGTAGAGCCACTGAGTTTATTGTCTTCCACATAATATATGTTATTGGACTCCAAACTTCCTGTAAGAGTTCCTTTTTCATTATTCTGTGCAGACAATGTGGCTGCAACACCAAGCATACTTAATAAAGCCAGATTCTTTTTCTTCATCATTTAAGCTCTTTAAGTTTTTCGAACAACTCTTCTTCACTTCCAGGTACATATCCTGTATGAGAGTAAACTACCTTACCCTTACTGTCAAGAATGAACGTATGCGGTGTAAAGGATACATTAAGCGCACGTTTCAAATCCTGGTTTTTATCAAACAGACATGTAAACTGCCAGTCGTGCCCTTTAGCCATAGAACGAGCTCTTGAAACAAAGCGGGCATCATCAATCGAAACTGCAATTATATCAAAATCGACTTCCTCTTTCCACTCCTCCATGCATTCATTCAGAGCATTAAGTTCTATAAGACATGGTTTACATGTAATTCCCCAAAAAGAAAGAATAACAGGTTTATCGCCAACAAGGGAAGCAGTATTTACCTGCTTCCCTGTCATATCTTCTACCTGCACATTAGGCATTGTCTGTGAATACAAGTTCACAGACAAAAATGCACATACCAGTATAAATAATATTTTCTTCATCAATTCAAATTATTATTTTAATGACCACTCACTCAAAGACTTTGAAGACCAATCAACAGGACTGTACTTAACTGTTGTCTTGTTAAATTTCAATGTTGTCTTTTCATTAGGAATATATGTTCTCATCATTCTTCCACTCTTACGTACAGGAGATACAGATTTCAGACCGTTTGTACCAACAGTCCTTGATCCAGTAGTAGAAGTTTTAACAGCTCCAAGATTCTCAGAATCGTCTGTTTTAGTTAATACGATATCACCATCACCATAGAACTGATAGAAAGGATATCCACTCATCAAGTAAGCTATTGATGGATAAAGTGTATAAGGCGATACACTCTTATCATAGAAACCTTTTATTGTCAAAGTTTTACCATCTTCAGAAAGTTCTACTGGATAAGTAACATTACTATATCCCCATCCTTCATCCTCAACATTTTCACCATACATATAATAATCATAGTAAGTAACGCCTGAAGATACTGGCGGTATCGCATTTTCATATGTTACCAATGCTATCTCATCTTTTCCTGTAACATTCCTTACCTGCAGGTAAATCTTAGGACCAAAGTCATAGAACAACTCATCTGTATCATAAGCGCTATAGTTCATATCGCAGAACAAATCCCATGTACCGTAATAATCGTGAAGTGGTTTGAAACCGTTTCCTACTATACGGTTCATATCTTTGTATTTTTGAGTATACTTCTCAGCAGATTCTTTATAGTCAGCAACATATTCATCTATTTTAGCTTCTGCTTCAGTATCACTATAGCCAAAACCTTTCCAGTATTCAAGTAATGCTGCATGAACATCTTCTGGTAAAGTAGCTGGAGCTTCCTCTGCAGTCTGTGTAAATACTATAGGGAACTCAACTGTTTGCTGTTCACCTGTCTTGCTTTTTCTATATGTATATTTTACATTCCAAGTACCTGTAATTTTATCAAATACTTCAGACTGAAGTGGAATTCCAGTTTCAGGAGCAGAGGTAGCAGTACATGAGAATATTTTATCAGACGGAGCTTCATCTACGTTGTAAGAAAGAAGAATAATCTTAGTTTCTGAATTTTCCCATGAACCAAATTCCATGTTATAACCATTTTCACTATTAATCTGATCCATAATTTCCTTATCTGTAACATCTACACCATAAGTGCTGAGCATTGTCGCTTCATCGTACGGTGCACTTGCCCAGTCCTTTGTATAGTTGGCAAGATAACGTATTCCATAACAATCTTTATTCAAAGCTTTAATATTAAATGCAACACTATAAGGATTGTCACTTTCTACTGGAGTTACTGTAAGTTCAGATTTAGGATTAGTGGATGGAGTAATCTCAAAATCCTGAACATAAAAACTCTGTTTTGTAAGATCCTCATTATAGTTAGAAATTACAAAGAATTTATACTTCTTACCTACCTCCAAATCTGTATATTCAATTTCCTCATTACCAGTAAACTGTTGAGACTTGAACAAAACTGCTGTTTGTAAACCTTTATCGCCAAACCATCTGTCAATGATATTGCAGTTGTCCTCATCAAAAATGATTGCTCCGTAATTGATTACATCCTTTCCTGGCACAACAGAGAAAGTAATGCTTCTTTCTGTCTTCTTAATTACAGAAACTTTAGCTTCATTTTCTACTGATTCAGGGAACTTGGTCCAGAATCTCATTTTAGCATATTTACCGTTGAATGTAATATTTTCTTCTGAGAATTCTTCTGTATAAGTAGAAACATTATCTTGGATAGATCTACTCATAAGCCCCCCTGGGAAACCTGGATTTCCTCCATTATCTACTTCATAAGACATTTCACCTTCGGCATTACATTCACCCAACATTAACATATAAGTTCCGCCAGGATAGAAGATATTATACTTATTGAATTCATCATCAGGCCATTCAGGATTAATGGTGTCACCATTCTTAATTGTTATTGTCTGACTTCCATGATATACAATACCACTATTCAAAAAGTCAACATCTGACATAAAGAATTGCTCCTTCATAGAGAAATAACTTTCGGCTTCTGTTATACCCAAACGATAATAGACATCATCGCCAACGTTTACATGAAATGTCATTCCATCATAATCCACACTAATTAGCGTCAAAATATCTGTATAATTAGTTGTAGTAAACACAACCTTCTCTACCTGATATTCTTTTCCACATTTGAACGCAAAGAATATAGTGTATTTTGTATTTCCTAACAATCCATTAACTGTTGTCTCATTCTCACCGTCTTTTGCAGCAATTACTCCGCTTCCACCTTCTTCATTTGCATTTGCATACATTACTACAGGATCTGGTTCATCTGTCACATCCCCCTCTTTTACTTCATATACAAAAGATTCAACACCTTGTAGATTTAGTTTAAATGTTGCAGAAGTTGCAAAAACAAGACTCTGACCATCAGCATTCTGAGTAGTTACTTCAATTTTAACTTCTTCAGGCTCCGTTTTTCCCGGATCATTCGCATCCTTACATCCGCTCCATAAAAGAAGTGTAAGGAACATTGTCAAAAGATTAAATTTGAGTTTCATAATATACTATATAAAAATTAGATTACAAACAAATCTGGCATGCCTCACGGCATGCACAGATAATTATAAATAATATAAAGTTAAATTAAGAGAGAGTTCATCAATCATACTGATGATCGAAATAAGCATTGTTATCACCAATACAAGTAATCTTGAATGTATTCTGAGGATTCGATCTTTCAGTAAACGTTGCAACAGACGGATTGTATGGTCTATCATACTCTACCGTAAAAATACGTGTGCTTGTTTCAGAATCCAAACTCATAAATATCTTAACAAAATCCATAAATGACTGTGAAATACCAATCATAGAATTTACCACATCTGTAGCTCTGGTATCCGTTGTTATTTTAATATTACTTGTTCCTGATTTCTGAATATCAGCAATCATAAACCCGGCAAGTCCTTCACCATCTTTATAACCATCCAAATCATCCTCAAGGATTATATTTAAAGCATCATAAGAATCGCTTAAATACTTTCCTAAAGCAACAACAAGAAAATTATTGTCAGTACCCTTGAAAATTTTATCCCTTACATTGTCTACGATACCTTTACCATAATCACCCAAGCCGTCATAAGTAATGAACCATGGTCCCTTGTTAACAAAAGCCTCGTACGTAGAAAGTTTCAAACCTTCAAGTGAAACACTTCCATCTTCATTCTTCCACTTTCCAGAATCGTATACTAGAGAAGATACTTCTTTATCTCCAAGTACGAGTGGATCAGCAAAGTCTATTCCATTAGCATTTAAAATGTATGGAACGGTTTTTGACAATCTCTCACCTGTTACATCCTTAAAAGAAATAGAAAAACAATTATTATTTCTTGTTACAGAAAAAGATTCTCCATCTACCTTATATTCATACATAAAATAATTATCTATTTCTGAAAAAGATTCTTTAATGTCTGTAAGATAGTCTACCCATGACTGATCAACAGGAAATGGAGTCATTTCAATATTATTTCCACTTTTCTTTCCTTTCAAAACCACCTTATCAGGAGTAGCAGACAAAATAGTAAATTCATAATCTCCTTCCATACCAAGCCCTATACTACCATAACCGGAATTAGGATTAGAGAACAGATGAAAAACTTCATTCTCTGTATCTAAAGTAAGAGTAGGCCCTGCTTGTTCCTTCAAACGATAATGACTTGTACTTACCTTATCCGCATCAAACAACTCAGATGAAACACTCACATAACCATCCTCTGTGAATGAAATAAGTACATTGTAACCACCGAAAGCCTTTGTTCTTGAAGGATAATACTTCATCAACCATCCGTTTTGTGATGAACATAATACTTCTTTTGCTTCATTCATGGCGGCAGTCACTCTTTCTGCTGCAGACTCTTCGAATAACTCTTTTGTACCTGAATTACAAGAGAAAAAAGCTAAAGAGCCGAATATCATTGCTATACAATATATTATATTCTTCATAAGTTTACATTATTTTAAAGTTTCCCAATCAAAATTCTGTATTTGTGATTGTCTGTACTGCACCTCATCATGAAGAACCTTTATATCTATTCCCCATGATTCCTGTAAATATTCTGTCACCATATCCAACTTCTGATTTATTAGAGTAGCCCCTTCCTCACCAGCTTCTTGAAGAATATTCTCCCATTCGGAGTCCGATTTTACTATATAATTTGCAATAACTTCTACAAAATCCTCATCAACATTAGTCGAACCATAAGCAGTAACAAAACCAAGTTTACGCATTTCAGAGTCTGTTTTGTTTACCCATGCAGGACCTGTATATTTACCTTGTGTTATTGTAATATAATCAGTTGAATAGTTTTTTGTCTGGTGAAGGATATGTGCAAATTCATGGTGCATTGTCTTAAAATACCATTCATTAAGGAGTTCCATATCCGGATTTTTCACATCCAGTCCGTTTACATTAAACAGCGTAATCTTCATACCACCCTCTGCTGTTCCAAGAACCATTGATCCTCCACCTGCTTCATATTCAGGAGAACCAACAAAATGCATTACTTTCGGGCAGTAAGTACAAAGGAATGTCTTACCGGCAATCTTTGTATATACATCCATCCACAAATATTTTACCAGTTGTGCCAAAGCTACTGATTTAATATAATTAGCCGGTATCACATTATAATTCATATCAGATTCGATATCCTCGAAACGATACTTTAAATCTATATTATATTCATTTACATAGTTCTCCAATATCCACGTATCCAGTTCATTCCTTATAGGAGACTCTGTATTGAAAATACTATCTTTGCTTATCTCGTCATCTACACCGCAAGAGGTAATACTAAATGCGGTCAACAGTATTAATAGATATTTTGATATTTTCATATTCATAACATATTAAATTTTTTATCTTGGATTTGCCTCAAGTCCTGCATTAATAACATCTTGAGGTAACTGGATTGCCCTTCTTGGATCATCCTTTTTTAATGTTATAGGAGATTTATCTTCTCTATTATGCGAGAATTCAATTCCCCAGCGTTTGATGTCAAGCCATCTGTTTCCATCATGAACAAGTTCTAGACGACGAGCTTGCAAGATACAATGAATGAAATTTTCTTGCTGACTACTTTCAAAAGTAAAAAAAGGATTCAATTTCTTCTTTGCCGTACGTCCTTTATCATCTGCCAGTTCAACAGGAGTATATGCTAACCATCTATAAAAATCATTTATAAGTTCTACCGTAAGTACATCTGCATTCAATCCTCCTTCTTTTGTTTCTGCAGCTGCAACCCATGCATTCAAATCATTTAATGCGCTGTTATAATCCGGTTGGGACTTCATTACATTTGCTTCTGCCCTACAAAGAAGAGTCTCATTGGTAGAAAATGGAACAATTACTGCATGTCTGTAACCTATACCATTAACCTTATCAGTAAACTCAAAATACATGTTATATTTAAAGAAAGATATTTTCTGGTCAAATCCGTAAAGTTTTGCTCCAAAGAAAAGTACATTTCCATCTCCCCAAGGTCCTCTTGCCTGTAAAAGTTCATTCTCAGAAATAGCTCTAGCAAGTCCATATCGCTTTGAAATATCGTATGGACCATAAATATAAGGCCATGATGAATATATTACTGAAATCATAAGATTTGCAGCAGATTTAGCATCAATATAAGCATTAGCCATATTCTCTGGATCATCATATATACCCATTTCTGATGAATAGTTTCTCAAAACCTTTGTAGGATCTGTTCCCAAAACTTTGTCAGCATATTCAATTACTTTCTCGTAATTGGACTTATCTTCTTTTATATAAAAGAGATAAAAACGTGCTGCAAAAGCATAGGCGGCTTTTTTGTTAAAATGATACTTTGGTACTGTATATATATTATCATCAATTAAAGGAAGTCCCTCAAGAATATCTTTCTCAATATTCTTATATGTATCTTCCAGACTACCACGTTCATAAACCGGAGAAACAGTTGTTTCTGGCTCTGTAGCATATGGTATACCTAGTTCATTAGCTGCAGTATTAGGATTATATGCCATACAGAAAGTATTGGCAAGAATAAAATGAGAATACGCTCTGCAAAGCAAGGCTTCACCTTTTTGCGGATTCAATGAGGCAGGATTACCCATCTCTTCTATTGCTTTTAAGGCATTATTGGCCGATGCAATAGCCATATATAAGTTTGCCCAAACCCCTTGTGGAGCATCAGTATCCGTATCTGTCTTGATATCTTCCCATAAATACGCATCTTCGATAGCCTGAGTTTCAATATCATACAGTGAACCATTATCCATAACATTATCAGATGACATCTCCCACATCATCATAGGGAATACCTGTGGATAGGCTGAGACCAATAGATTAGTAACCTTTGATTCTGTATCAATTTCAGTTCTATTGTCCGGTAATGTATCTAGAAAATCAGAACACGATGTTATTAGGAGTGACGCTCCCAAAAATATGCTTGATAATAAAAATCTTTTCATACTTAATATTATAAAATTATATTCCTAAACGTAATGTCAATGTAAACTGCTTTGGAACAGGAGCTGCTACACCACCTGTATTAAAGAACTCAGGATCTTGTCCGTTGAGTTTCTTATCAGCATAAATCAAGAACAAGTTTGTTGCCTGTAATTTCAATGAAAGATTGGACAACTTCATTGCACTTACCACTTTCTTTGGCAAATCATATGAAAGAGATATTTCCTTCATTCTAATGAAGTCACCTTTGGCAATACGTTCAGTAGAATAGTTATATGCATTGTATGCTCTGCTCAAATACTGGTCTTGCTTATTCATTCTAGTGTCAGCTATAACCGGTATTGTTGTTATATTCTCATCACCAGGAACAGTCCATCTGTTAATAAATTCTCTTGGCATAGCATCCAAATCAGAATATGTATTACTGAATACTGGATCCATACGTATTACGTTACCAAATGAATATGTAATGAACACATTCAGCTTAAGATTCTTATATGTAAATATATTACCAAAACTTCCTGTTACTGTTGGATCAGTAGGTCCTTCATAAACCAGATGTCCTTTTTCATTTATTTCCTGGAAGTTTATATCACTAGTTGTAATTTCTCCGTATTCATTAACAAATGTAGGCAAGCCTTGATCTGTCAAGCCCTTGAAGTCAAATGAGAACAAAGAACGTACCGGATAACCTTCCTGTGCGAAACCTACTCCTGACACAAGATCTATGACTCTTGAATTTGCATCCAACTCTGTGACTTCATTTTTTGCTTTTGAGAAAATAAAATCTGTATTCCATTTAAAATCCTTAGTATCGATATTACGAGTAGAAAGAGTAAACTCAACTCCATGAGATTTCATACTAGCCACATTAGCATATTTAGAAATCTGACCACCAATACCCATAGTATTAATTACACCTATAAGATCATAATTATTACGTGTGTACCAGTCTGCTGCAAGATTAATACGATTGTTTATAAAACCTATTTCTGCACCGATATTCAATTCATGTTTCTTCTCATATGTCAATTCACTGTTTTCCAACTCCATTATGGCAAGACCTGATTCACCAACACTAGCAAATGGTCTATACGGATTATAACTGTTTATTATCACACGTGAATTTGATACACTGGCAGGTCCTCTGTCGGCTGTTAATGAGTATGAACCTTTTAAAGTAAGATTAGACAATGCAGGCTCAAGATTTTCAAACCATTCCTCTTCGTGCATATTCCATGCGGCAGAAACATTCCATGTTGGCAACCAACGAGAAGCACGGCTCTTACCTAACTTATTAGAACCTTCATAACGAATTGTTCCATTTAATGTATACTTACCATTATAAGAATAAGTTGCAGTACTAAAGAATGCCACATCGCGACTTCTAGTCTCTGAGACTGTAAAATAACTACTGTTTTCTTCTTTACTTTGTTTAAAGAACAGATAATCGAATGAAGGCAGCATACCCATATCATATTGCAATCCCGCACCATTAAACCAAGTCTGACTACGGTCTGTTGCATTAAGTTCCATACCACCGAAATAGTTGAAGATATGTATGTCGTTATAAACATCATTATAACTTAATGTAGCACGGAAATCATAGCTATTCATGTTATATTTTGTTTCTCTGAAGAAACCTCCAACTGGAAGTACAGAAACCGGAAGACTATTTATTTTATCAGGATCTGTATACAACCAAGGATTTGCATCACGCATAGTAGCATCGTCCATAGCCCTATAAGCCCATGCCTGATTTGAATAATCAGTAATCTTATGTGACTGTGTTGTTGTAGAATACTTGTAAGCACCAAGAGCAGAAATTTCAACTTTCTGTATTGGCTTAAATTTCAACTCACCCTGAAATTTCATATCAACAACATTCAAGTCCATATAATTGCTTTCCAATTCATTGAAGATATTAAATGGAGCATAATTGCGGACATATGTTTCATTAGGGTCCAAGGCTCTGGAAGTATTCAAGGCATAAGAATATGGATTGATATCAAAATCACGTCTAACCTCACCACTAACAACATCAAGAGTTGAACTTAATGTACCAGGAGCACGCTGCTTTCTATACGATGCATTACCAATCATATTAAAAGACAACTTCTTCGAGATATTATACAAAGCATTAAGATTGGCGGTATAACGCTGAACCTTACTTTGTTTTGTCCATCCCGGGTCATTCATAACACTGATTGATGTATAATAAGAAGCCTTGTCTGTACCACTTGTCATACTAATAGCATGATTCTGTGATATTGAATTATTGAAAAGCAAATCAAACCAATCTGTATTACGGAACTCAGCCTCGCGCAAATATGCATTTCTTGCTTCCGGTGTATTAGCCAATCCGAAACCTGTTTCTGGATTATATGTATTTATAAGATGATACATTTTTCCATATACACCACTATCAGATGCGCGATATACATCTGCAAAATTCAGATACCCGTTATTGGCCATAGTCTGATAAACTCCCATCTGTTCCTGAGAGTTCATTATATTAAAGTTATTATAACTTGGCTTCAGACGCATTGTAAACTCACCTGTATAACTAATTTTGTTAGTTCCAGCCTTACCTTTTTTAGTTGTTACAACAATTACACCAGCCATCGCTCTGGCACCATATATAGAAGTTGCAGAACCATCCTTAAGTATCTGAAAACTTTCAATATCATCTGCATTAAGACCAGCAATAGCAGAACTTATCAAAGTTACAGCATCACCAGATGAAAGTTCATCCGCACCAACTTCTGTAACATCCTCCATAATAACGCCATCTACTACCCACAACGGTTTCGAACTACCATAGATTGAAGTAGCACCACGAACCCTGATTTTAGGAGCTGTACCGAATGTTCCTGACACGTTTTGTACCGACACACCTGCTGCACGTCCTTCTAGTGCACGGCTAACATCTGGAACACCATCCAATTTGGCGTCATTGGCTGAAATACTGGTACTTGCTCCAGTAAACAGTCGTTTATCCATACGCTGCATACCGGTTACTACAACCTCGTCCAATAACTCGGAATCAGATTCCAATTTAATCACCATGTTACTTTTGGCAGAAAGAGTTTGAGATTTCATACCAATGTAACTAATCACTAATTTACTACCTTTTTTAACACTAACAGAAAATTTACCATCAATATCTGTCACTGTTCCGGTAGATGTTCCTTGAACTTGAATGGTCGCTCCTACCACTGGAAGACCATCATCGTTAGACAGAACTACTCCTGTTACATTTAGCGATTGGGCCATCAAAGCTCCTATAGAACTTATCCCAAAAATAAGATAAATGCAAAAAATTAAAACTTTGTTTTTCATAAATCTCTCTTAAATAAATCCAGCACAAAAGTAGATTTTTAGCATTTTATAAGCAAATATTTACAAATATATTTTTTCATAATGACAAAAAGATTTAAATAAATAACTTCATTTATCTACTTATAAAGCATATTATGCCATAAATTGAATTACATACAAGCATAATACTATCATTATGTTACATGCAGTAGATATCACAAGCCAACATTCCTCATTTAAATTATACATATTTTATATATCAAATATTTTATTATTTAAATATACAACATAATATTTACTTATTTATAAATATTTTTCAATATAAAAGCGGTATTAAACAATATTATTTTGTTATATAAATTACAGATAACGGTATAAAAATACAGTTGTTGAAATAAATACACACCACTGTGATTATTTATTCCAACAACAAACAGACAAATGTATACACATTTGACAATTACTAATAAAGTAATTTTAGAGATATACGATTAAAAGATTTATATTATTTTATTTTTCTAAAGAGTTTCTAAGGACTAATAAACTTTCCGGTCCCATATTGAATAACAAATCCACAATACTTAAATCAGGCTGGAATCCGTGACGGGAGTCAAACACCTGATAATATGACACTGGACGATAGAATGACATCCCATCTCCTGCAGATTTCTTAGGATGTATAGCCTCACGAAGATCAAGGACATACTCACCAGCATCCATATACTCAATTGTAGGAACAAGTTCTAGCTGAATATCTATCTGTTCACAGAGCCACTGCACCAATTCCATATTAAAATCGTAAAGGAACTCATATTTCCTATCAAAAAAGGCATTAAATTCGTCGGCATAATAATCAAAAAAAGGACTTTGCTTGTATGCAGCCACAAATGCATTTCGGTGTACGTGACGCCAATTTCCATGTTCTGACACTCTAATATCCTTCATGACACACTTGCCCTCGGATGATTTCTCCACAGGTATGGTCAAAGCCAAAGGACCATCAGCAGAAGCTATAACACATCTGTTACGGTATGTCTGTTTCATGTAATAGTCATACCTTTCAACATAAGCTTTTCTGCATGAGTACAATGCTGCAAAATAAGAGACGGGTGGCAGATATGCCGACCCTAGGATAACATCTTTACTTTCCATCTTCTGTGTTTACTGAATTTTTTTCATGAACCGTCCTTTTTTCGAAGGGTACCATATTCTCAATGCCTTGCCTATAATATGATTCTCAGGAACAAAACCAAACAGACGTGAATCATTTATATTTACCGGATCGTTAGACACCATCCAATAGTAATTTTGCGAGAATGCATATTCTTTCACCGGCTTTCCCTCCACGTATACCGTATCACCATTTAGTGATACATCACGTTTCTCATGAAAAGTTATCATATTACCTATCAAAGCAGCATTCCATGGATATATCTTTATTGGTGTTCCTTTTTTCGGAACCACAAAAGGATATGCCTCATGACTGTTTTCAGGATAGAGAGGTGCAAGTTTCACCTTTTTGTCAAGCCTTTGAGTGATGAGATAATGTTCATAATAACTAAAACTCCTGATATAATTACCCTCTGGAGTATATCCTGCCAACTGATTGTCAGTTATCCCCAAAGAATGAAGCACACTATCCATAACCTCATCCTTATCTGCAGGATAAGAATAAAGAGCTTTTGTATCCGGACTGAAAACATCTGTTCCTTCAGCAATAAACTGACTGTTCAGCATAAGCGTATCACCAGGAATTCCTATACATCTGCTAATATAAAGTTCTCTTCTGTCTATTGATAATGATGTATCGGCAGGCATTGGATTATTGAAAACAACTATATCACCCTGTCCGACATCGGAGGGCAACAATCTCTTGTAGCCAAACACCGACTGCAGAGGCACACGCCAACCATAACTCCATTTGCCAACCAGGACGCCCTCTCCCCGGTAAAGTGTGTTTTCCATGCCTGAGGAAGGTATAAAACATGATGTGACAAACAGGGTTCTGACTATAATCACTGCAAGTGCGGCAATGACTATGACTCTGATGTATGTCAGCCAGGATTTCATTGTTAATTAGTTAACAAGATGACGAGTTTACATGTAGACAAGGTTTAGCTTCACAGACCTATGGTTACCATTCGGATGTAATGCCTTGTCAACTTGTAACTGAAACCTTATTCCTATTACTTTATATTATCTACAAACTTAAACAATCTGTTCCAACGTATCTTACCATCAAACCATCCCCTATCCTTGTCGAGAGACAGCCAGATAAAGATAGGTTTACCCACGATATGGTCCTCAGGAACAAATCCCCAGAAACGTGAATCAGCAGAATTATGACGGTTATCACCCATCATCCAGTAATAATCCATACGGAAGGTATATTTGTTTGTTTCCTCTCCATTGATATAGATTTTGCCATCTTTTACTTCCAGCTTGTTACCTTCATACACATGTATAGGACGTTCGTAAATTGGAAGATTGTCAATTGTAAGTTCTATAGTTTCACCCTTCTTAGGAATCCATACTGGTCCGTAATTATCAGTAGTCCATCCTGTTAGTTTGTTTACTGGATATAAGCCTCCAGCATCATCACCAGGAACGTCTGTTATTGATTTCACAAGATCCTTGCGTGCCAGCAGAGCAGCCTTGGCTTTCTCTGTAAGAGGAATGTTATATACTGACTCCTGCGGATAATAGGCCATAAGGTCTTCCTGGCTTATTCCCAACTCCTTACACAGTTCGTCAGGAAGCTGACGTGTAGTATGCACAAAATATCTGTATTGCACATTATCCGGTTCCTTATTTGCCTTGCCGTCTAGATAAACTATCTTATTCTTGATTTCAAGAGTCTGTCCCGGAAGACCTACACAACGTTTAACATAGTTCTCGCGTCTGTCAACAGGACGGCTTACAACTTCGCCGAACATAGACTTGTTTTCATCAATATATCTGCGGCCTACAGCATAATAATAGTCATAAACTTCGCGCTGCTGCAACGGTGTAAGTGCCGACATATCAATAGGTTTGGAAAGTTCTTTACCAGCCTGATAACTTATGCGGTAGATATCCTCTGCCGGCATAGCAGTGGCTACGGTATCACCTGCCGGAAAGTTAAACACTACTATATCGTTAAGCTGCACATAACCAAGAGCCTCCACACGCTTATAATCCCATTTTGGCCATTCCAGATACGACTTGCAGTTGAACACCGGAAGAGTATGTTGAGTAAGCGGCATATGAAGCGGGGTTTGCGGAATTCTTGCCCCATAACTCATCTTGCTTACGAACAGATAGTCACCCACGAGCAACGATTTCTCTAGCGAAGACGAAGGAATAACGTAATTCTGAAAGAAATACAGATTGACGAAATATACCGCAACCAAAGCGAATACAATGGCATCTACCCAACTCATAACAGTAACAACAAGCGGGTTGGTAGATTTCTTCCACCATGTCCAAGGTATTTTCTTGGTTATATAAACATCGAAGATAAACGGTATGGCAACTATACCAAGCCAGCTCTTCAGCCATATTATAAATGCCAGATAAAGAACCATTGCTATGGCAAACTTTATCCACTGTTTGCGTGATGCCTGTATCATTCTTTGAGAATTAAAAATTAATAATTAAAAATTAAACAAGTCATTCATACCCAAGAATCCGGTATGCTCTGCAGTGTATTCTGCAGCAAGCACAGCACCAAGGGCAAACCCCTTACGGTTCTTAGCATCGTGAGTAATGATGATTGAATCAGCCTCTGATTCGTATGTTATTGTATGAATACCCGGAACCTCGTCACGACGGATTGCACTTACAGGCATTTCGTTTGCAGCACATTCAGTTGTACCGCTCACAGTACCATCCGGTGCAGTAAGTGTCCCCATAACCCATTTGTCCTTACGGTCAAGGTTTTCCAGAATACCTTCTGCCAGTGTAATAGCGGTACCGCTTGGAGCATCAAGTTTGTGAATGTGATGAGTCTCCACCATCGACACATCATAACCAGGGAAATTATTCATTATGCGGGCCAGGTATTTGTTTACAGCAGAGAAAATAGCCACACCAAGACTGAAGTTTGACGACCAAAACAGAGTAGCACCTTCTTCAGCACACATACGGCGCATCTCGTCGCCATGCTCACCCATCCATCCAGTACTACCGGAAACCACTTTGACACCATTCTTGAAGGCCGACATGCAGTTATTATAAGCCACAGAAGGAGCCGTAAATTCTATTGCTACATCAGCCGAACGGAATGCTTCCGACTCAAAATCCTGTGTATTGTTTATATCAATTATACTAACGATTTCATGTCCACGTGAAAGGGCAATCTTTTCTATCTCTTTGCCCATTTTTCCATATCCTATTAATGCTATCTTCATATTTTTCGATTTATTTTAGCCACAAAGATAATGCTTTTCATTATAAATCATTACATTTAGGCAATATTTACACACGTTAGCATGGAACAACTTTTACATTACGTATGGAAACACAAACTTTTCCCGCTTAAGCCGTTACGTACTACAGACGGCATGGAAGTGGAAGTGATTGACCCGGGACTGTGGAACACCAACGCAGGCCCCGACTTCTTCAATGCCAAGATTAGGATAAACGGCGTGTTATGGGTGGGAAACATAGAGATACACCTAAAGGCATCCGACTGGAAATTACATCACCATGACACAAACTCCGATTACAACAACGTAATTCTACATATAGCATCCGACATCGACTATGAGCCATGTCGACCGAACGGTGAAAAGATTCCACAAATGGAACTTCACTACCCCACTTACCTTGTAGACTGCTATAACGAACTGATACGCACTTCACACTACCCTGCTTGCTACAAGCTCATCCCGTCACTGTCCAAACTCCTTATCCACAGCTGGCTGAATACACTCCAGATAGAGCGTTTCGAAGAAAAGACGCAACGCATAACAAAACTGATGGAAAAATATAACAACAATTGGGAGGATGTTTTTTTCATAACTCTTGCACGTAACTTCGGTTTCGGTACTAACAGTGAGGCTTTCGAGCTTTGGGCTCAGACTATTCCTCTGAGAGCTGTTGACAAGCATCGTGACAGCCTGTTCCAGATAGAAGCTATCTTCTTCGGACAGGCAGGACTTATCGATGCAGCATACGACGAATATACAAACAAACTTCTAAAAGAATATACCTATCTTAAACACAAATTCAGCTTCACGACTTCAGAAAACTGCCGTTGGAAATTGCTTCGTATGCGTCCGGGAAACTTTCCTCACGTAAGGATTGCCCAATTAGCAAAACTGTATCATACCTCACAAGGGCTGCTGTCAAGGATTCTTGAAACAGAAACAATAGAACAACTTAGACCGATGCTTGAAACAGATACATCGGAATATTGGATCACTCACTATACCTTTGGCGAAGTATCTACTCCCGTAAAGAAAAGCCTCAGCACTTCATCCATCAATCTGCTGATAATAAACACTGTAATACCTTTCCTCTATGCATATGGCAAACACAGAGGGATAAACCGCCTCACGACACGTGCTTCAGAAATGCTGGAAACATTGAAACCCGAAAACAATTTCATCACACGGATGTGGAAAGAGTGCGGACTTGAAGCCGCACATGCAGGCGACAGCCAGGCTCTGATACAGCTGAAAAAAAATTACTGTGACCCCAAAAAATGTCTGTACTGTCGCATTGGATTTGAGTATTTGAAGAAAAGTTAACAAAGCTTCAGTTGACAAGTTGACAAGGCTACCTCCGGACTGAGCCAACTGTCGGCAAAGCCAAAACCTTGTCAACCTGTCTACTAACTATCTAACACCTTCAACTTCGTTCAGATAAACAGACAATTTATTAGCCTTGTGAATAGCTTTCCTCTTTTTCTTCTCAAGTTCGGGAAGCCAATACTCCCACATGGACTTCATCTTAAGAAGGAGTTGTGCATCGCCACCCTCAATAGTCTCTGAATATCTTTGATACATCAGAGAATGCATTCTGCGCACCTTGGCATACAGTTCGTCCGGCTTAATCTCAAGTCCAGATTTATATCCTGCGGCCAAATCTCCGTTGGCAAGAAGTCCACGCCCTATCATTACGCCGTACAGATTAGGAAACTGTTCTACTATTTTGTTTACATCTGCTACACTGCACAGGTCACCATTGTACACCAACGGTTTGCTGCATTCATTATAGAACTCTACAAAAGACTCTATATCCACATCACCCTTATACTGCTGTTTGCCGACACGCGGATGAAGTGTAACCATCTTCACCTCAGAAGAATTTATGGCGGGCAGAATCTCCTTCCACTCATCGGCAGACACCTGCCCTAACCTCATCTTTACGCTGAAACTTATACCATTGGCAGCATAAACATTAATACAGTCCATAAGCGCAGCCACCTTATCAGGATACTGTAAGATTCCGCTCCCCTTACCCCTGTTTGCTATCAGCGGAAAAGGACACCCCATATTAAGGTCGACTTCCTTATATCCTAAAGAAACAACGTAATCGGCCAAAGCTTTCATCTCCTCTGGTTCAGAAGCCATAATCTGAGGAATCAGCCTTATACCATTATTATTTTCAGGCAATATCTCACGCCTGTCCTTATTGCGCAGTCCGCCTTTCTCATATCTAATGAAAGGAGTGAAATATGCATCAACTCCGCCAAACACTTCATTATGCGCTACACGCCATGCAGCTTCCGTAAAGCCTTGCAACGGAGCTGCAAAAATCTTAAGTTCCTTATTCATAAATGCAAAAATATGAAGAATATTCCTTGCAACGATAGTTATAAGAGGATTTTTCCGTATGTTTGTAATTATAACAGTTTGACAAGGTCTGAGTTACAAGTTAATAGGGCTCTCCATCAGGATGAGCCAACGGTCAGCGAAGCTAAAAACCTCGTCACCTCGTTAACTTGTCAACTCGTAACTAAATCAAAAAACTTAGAAACTTATAAACCAACTCACAATGAAATACATCTTCGAATTGCAAATGAAGGTACGCGACTATGAATGCGATCTTCAGGGCATCGTAAATAATGCCAACTACCAACACTACATCGAACACACCCGCCACGAATTCCTTTCATCACTTGGAGTAAGTTTCGCACGTCTCCATGACGAAGGTATAGACCCTGTAGTGGCAAGACTGAATATGGCTTTCAAGACACCGCTGAAGAGTGGAGATGAATTCGTCTCAAAACTATACATCAAAAAGGAAGGAATAAAATACGTATTCTATCAGGACATTTTCCGCTTGTCTGACATGAAGCCAGTAATAAAAGCTACAGTAGAAACCGTATGCGTTATAAACGGACGACTGGGCGACAACGAAGTATTCAACACTATATTCTCACCTTATTTCAGCGAATAATATAACCATGAACGAAGAACTGCTTTACACTATGGCACTTACCCGTCTGCCAGGCCTCGGCCTGATAGGTGCACATCGTCTGATGGAGGCAGCAGGCTCAGCTACAACAATTTTCAGCAATGCTAAAAACCTCAAAGATATTGTGCCAGACATATCACAGAAAGTGATTGATGCAATCATCAATTGCGATGTACTGCGTCTGTGTGAAGCGGAGATACGTTTTACCGAAAAAAACAACATACGTTGTCTTACTCTAAATGATGAAGACTATCCGTCACGCCTGCGTGAATGTGATGATGCTCCACTTCTGCTATTCTACAGAGGTACATCCAATCTGAACAGCCTGCATATAATCAATATGGTTGGGACACGTCACGCCACAGAATACGGTAAGGACATCTGCCAACGGTTTATCAACGAACTGCATGAGTTAATACCCGATGTACTAATAGTAAGCGGACTAGCATACGGCATCGACATAAACGCCCATAGGGCAGCCCTACAATACGACATGGACACAGTGGGCGTACTGGCACACGGACTTGACAGAATCTATCCTGCCGTCCACCGTCGCACTGCAGCAGAAATGCTTACCCACGGCGGACTGATAACCGAATATCCAAGCGGAACAAACCCTGACAGACAGAACTTCATAAAACGTAATAGGATAATAGCAGGAATGAGCGATGCAACAATAGTAGTAGAATCGGCAGCCAAAGGCGGTGCACTTATTACAGCTGACATTGCCGAAAGCTACAACCGCGACTGTTTTGCGTTTCCGGGCCGTATAGGAGATGAATTCTCAATAGGATGCAATACACTTATACGCAACAACAGGGCTACACTCTTGCAAAGCGCAGAAGAGCTGGTAAAAGCCATGAATTGGGATTATACCCCTACTTCGACTCCACGCGAGGGCATACAGCGTCAGCTTTTCCCAGACCTCACACCAGAGGAAGAACTAGTTATATCGCAATTGGAAAGGAATCCTGACGGACTACAGATAAACACAATCGTGGTAAATACCAATATCCCAATAAATAAGATGACAGGCATACTGTTCGAAATGGAAATGAAAGGGATGGTGCGTGCTTTAGCAGGAGGAATATATAAACTGATATAAATAAAAAAGGGGACAACGCCTTGTCCCCGTACCTTGTTAACCTTAAATCTAATACTATGAAAAAAATCACATTGCAAATGTAAATAATACACATAATAAATACAAATTTTTCTCCAATAAAACTTATTAATTTAAAAATATTTCACACTAAAAGCTTTTGTAGAGATTTTATTTCAATCTGTGGGAAACATAAATAACAATTGATGAAATAAAAAAATCCGGCCCCAGATAACTGAGACCGGATTATAATTTGATTATATTACTATCATTAATCTTTCAGTTTAGCCTTGATGAAGTCACGGTTCAAACGAGCGATATTGCTGATTGAAACACATTTTGGACATTCAGCCTCACAAGCACGAGTGTTTGTACAGTTACCGAAACCAAGTTCGTCCATCTTAGACAACATAGCCTTTGCACGACGCAAAGCTTCTGGCTTACCTTGAGGAAGAAGATTCAACTGACTAACTTTTGCAGAAACGAAAAGCATAGCAGAGCCGTTCTTACATGCAGCAACACAAGCACCGCAACCGATACATGTAGCAGCATCCATAGCTTCGTCAGCAATTGTCTTAGGAATAAGAATAGCGTTTGCATCTTGAGGAGCACCTGTTGGCACACTCACGAAACCACCAGCTTGCATAATCTTGTCGTATGCAGAACGGTCAACCATCAAGTCCTTGATTACAGGGAAACCAGCTGAACGCCAAGGTTCTACTGTGATAGTGTCACCATCTTTGAAACGACGCATGTAAATCTGGCAAGTAGTAGCACCTGTTGCAGGTCCGTGTGGATGTCCGTTGATATACAATGAACACATACCGCAAATACCCTCACGGCAGTCGTGGTCGAATACTATAGGTTCTTTACCTTCTTCAATCAACATTTCATTCAAGATATCAAGCATTTCGAGGAATGAAGTATCACCCGGAATGTCTTTCATCTGGAATGTATCGAAATGACCTTTATCCTTAGGTCTTCTTCACGGAAGTGACCACCGCAAGATTCTTCACGGTTCAAAGCATCGTAAGCGATAAGCTGACCCATTGTGATGAAGTCGTCAAGACGGAATGCCTTGTCAAGCTCGATGTTCATACCTTCTTTAGCTCCAGGAATAAACAGTTCTGTTTCGAATTCCTTACGGATTTCTTTCAGACGAGCCAAACCTGTTTTCAAGCCTTCTGCAGTACGTCCCATACCTACATATTCCCACATTACACGGCCCAATTCCTTGTGGATTGAGTCAACAGACTTCTTACCCTTGATGTTCATCAGGTGGTCAATCTTAGCCTGAACAGACTTTTCAGCTTCAGCGAATTCAGGAAGATCTGTAGAGAAACGAGGAACAGTAATCTGGTCTGACAAGTAGTTCTGGATAGTGTATGGCAATACGAAGTAACCGTCTGCAAGACCCTGCATCAAAGCAGATGCACCAAGACGGTTTGCACCGTGGTCAGAGAAGTTACATTCACCGATTGCGAACAGACCCTTGATAGTAGTCTGAAGTTCGTAGTCAACCCAAATACCACCCATTGTATAGTGGATAGCAGGATAAATCATCATTGGGTTATAGTATTTGCGTCCGTTGATTTCTTTTGCAAGTTCACCCGGATTAACGTCTGTGATTTCTTCGTACATATCGAAGAGGTTACCATAACGCTGACGAACTACATCAAGACCAAGACGTTCGATACTTTCAGAGAAGTCAAGGAATACAGCAAGACCTGTGTTGTTAACGCCGAATCCGTGGTCGCAACGTTCCTTAGCAGCACGTGAAGCAACGTCACGTGGAACAAGGTTACCGAATGCAGGATAACGGCGTTCCAAATAGTAGTCACGGTCTTCTTCTGGGATATCGCTACCCTTCTTAGTTCCAGCCTGGAGAGCTTTTGCATCTTCAAGTTTCTTAGGAACCCAGATACGACCGTCGTTACGAAGTGATTCTGACATCAGTGTAAGCTTAGACTGCTTGTCACCGTGTACAGGGATACATGTTGGGTGAATCTGAACGTAAGCTGGATTAGCAAACATAGCTCCCTTACGATAACAAGACATAGCAGCTGTTACGTTACATGCCATAGCGTTAGTAGAAAGGAAGTAAGTGTTACCGTAACCACCAGTAG